>JADFNQ010000006.1 GCA_022563285.1 Chloroflexota bacterium
ACCTGCAGGAAGCTTGCGAGCTCTCCACCCGTCTCGTCGCCGAGTGGCTGGAGGCCCGTACCGCAGTCCTCGCCTGGCTGGACGAGGAGATGCGGATGATCCCGGTGTGCAGCTACGGCCCGTCTGCGCGGCCCCAGGACGGAGACACGATCGCTCTTGGTCGTACAGCATTAGGGCCTTCCATCGCTAATGGCCAGGCCATCGTCCTCAACGCTAAACAGCTTCCAGAGTGGGCGGGGCAACTAGACCGGCGCTCCTGGGTGGCCGCCGTGCCTCTCACCGCTCTGGACCGCGTAACCGCGGTGCTTGTCCTCATCACTGACCACCGTTCAAGGGATCTGCGCGATCGCAAGCTCCTGGAGTCGATGGGAATCGTTATCGGCCTTACCCTGGAAAACCTCCGGCTCACCCGTAGGGAGTACCAGTCCATCATGCAGGTGCTCTGCAGCGCCCTGGACATGCGGGACAGTGCTACCGAAGGCCATTCTCAGCGTGTCGCCCGCATGGCCGCGCTGGTTGCCCGGCGGATTGAATTGCCCAGGTCTGAGATCAAGCGGATAGAGCAGGCCGCTGCCCTGCACGATATCGGAAAGATCGGCGTGTCTGATGCAGTGCTATCCAAGCCTGGACCACTAACCGATGACGAGTGGGTGGAGATGCGGCGCCACCCCCGTCTGGGCTACGAGATCGTGGCCGACATTGAGGCGCTGCAGCACGCTGCCGAGATCATCCACTGTCACCATGAGCACTATGACGGCCGAGGCTACCCGCGCGGCCTCAAAGGCGAGGAGATCCCCATAGGGGCGCGCATCTTCGCCGTCGTCGACTCTTACGACGCTATGACCTCCCACCGTCCGTACCGCCGCGCCCGCACTCATGAAGACGCGATGGAAGAGATCATGCGCAACTCCGGCACGCAATTTGACCCCACCGCGGTGCAGGCGTTCCTGGAGGTTGCAAGTGCCGGTCTCATCATCCCCCACGACTCTCCGGACGCTGGCAGCCACCTGGCTGTAGAGGCCCGCCCTCTGGCCGACAGCGGCTAGTCCAGCCCGTACTTGTGCGCTAACGTCTCCACGTGAGCGATGTCTGAATACACCCGCTCCCGCATCGCCGCCCGCTGATCTTCCGGCACGGGCGCTGACGGGGTATTCACCATCACGCCGAACAGGACGCCGATGACCTGCCAGATGGCGATGGTCACCAACTCCGATCCGTACAGCCATTGATCCCGGTCAATGGAACGGCCGAGGTGCCGCTCCAGCTCATCCAGGTAGTGGTCCACCAGCTCCTCGGCGTTGGGAGGCTGCTGGTAGGCCAGGAACCGTCCCACATCGACCGAGGACAGCCCCTCGCCCACGATCTCCCAGTCGATTACCACCGTCTTGACGCCATCCGCCGTCTGCCTAAGCCCCAGGTTGCGGTTGTCAAAATCGTAATGGCAGAGGGTGCGGGGCAGACGGTGCACCTTCTCCAGCAGCCCCTCCGGCTGGCGGTACAGCCGTTCCACCACCCGCCGCGTCTCCGCGGGCAAGGAGTCCATCAGGTTCACGACCCCCTCCCGCAGCCAGGGCCACTTGCCAATCAAGTATTCGGACGGCTGGGCTGGGGCCTTCATGCCATCCAGTATGTCCACTACACAGCGGTAGAAGTATTTCACCGGCTGCTCCAGCCGCATCAACCAGGGCTGACGCAGGATATCATCGCGTTCCCAGAAGGCGGCATGAAATGCGGCCAGGTGCGATAGGATGGTTCGCAGCGTCTCATCGGGGATGACCGCATGCATCCCCAACCTCTCCATCTCCGGTCTCACGTCCTCTACGAAGGCCCAATACTGCTCGTGCTCCGGGTGAAACTCAATGTGCAGGTAAGGCACGTGGAACGTCTCCGGTACAAGGCTGTACAGGCCGGTCTGGAACGCCTTCAGCTCGCGGTGCTCCGTGTCTCCGGTGAGCATCATCACGGCGTCCATGGGAGGCAAGACGCGCAGGATCAACGTGGAGCGTCCCGAGCCATCGCGCCCCGTGTAGTCGAAGGCGATCTCGAAGAACCGCTTGTCGCCGAAGCGCGGGTACACGAAGGGGTCAGGGGTGACGGCGAACTGATCGACCTGCACGGTGGGGTCGCCCAGGAGCTTCACCGCCACCGTGGACAGGTACTCGGAGGTCAGCTCGTTCACCGTACGTGGCACCTTCGGAGTCATGTGCTACCCCTTCAGGAACTCCTCAACGACTTCCAAGAAGCGGTCCAACTGATCATGGTGGACCCAGTGGCCAGCGTCCTGGATGATGACGGACTGGTAGTTCGGTATCGCCGCTGCCCGGCCGGACTTTTTCGGGTCCGGTGCCCAGCTCTCCGTCCCCTTGATCAGGAGCACCGGCGCTCGAATCCGCGACCATATGTCCTGAGCGTCTTCCAGGTTGAACTCGTAAGGGGAGCGGATGCGTACGTAGTTGTCGAACTTCCATGACAGGGTGCCGTCATCGTTACGGCGCGTACCCTTCAACGTGAGGTGGTGCGCCATCTCGAGGCTCAGGTAAGGGTTCGCCTCCATCATCCTTCGCGTTGCGTCCTCCACCGACGTGTAGCGCCTGGGTTGGCGACGTTCCATCTCATGCATATGGTCTATCCAGTGACGCATGCGCACATGCGCTGGCCGGTGCTCCATCTCCGGTGGCCCCAGCCCCTCAATCGCTATCACCTTCGCCACCCCGTCCGGGAACGTCCCCGCGTACTGGAGCGCGATCGCGCCTCCCAGGGAGTGGCCGATGATCGTCAGGGGGCCATCGCTGAGGTTCGCGGCCAAGGTGCCGATGTCCAGGACGAACTCCGGCAGGCTGTACATGCCGCCTAGCGCCCAGGCGCTATCGCCATGGCCGCGCAGGTCGGGGGCGTAGATCGCATACCGGTCGTGCAGGGAGAGCGCTACGCGGTCCCAGTTGCGGCAGTGGTCACGCCCGCCGTGGATGAGCATCAGCGGTGGTTTGCCCTCGTCTCCCCAGACGGCGTAGTGCAGCTTCAGTCGCTGGGAGTAATAGTACCTGGACTCCGGCTCGCTCATCTTCCCTGTTCTCGTAGCTGATACTGTGACCCGTACACCCCCACCTCGCTGCCTGGGATGACAAACGCCCCGCACAGCTTCTCATAATACTCTTTCGGGCCCACCCCGCCGATAACGGCGTAGGCGTAACCCATCTCCTCCATCGACTCCAGGCAGCGAAACAGCAGCGCCGCCCCGATGCCACGGCCGCGCTCGTCAGGCCGCACCCTTGTGGGCCCGAAGTAGCCCCGTCGGGTGCACTCGTAGGCCGCAAACCCCACGATGCGACTTTCCCGCTCAGCCACGTACGCCGTTATGGGCGACTGCCGGTATGCCAGGTCCGCCTCCACCATACACAGCTCCCCGAACGTCTCCTCTACGAACTGCCGATACCGCTTCCGGTCCCAAGGGTCTGCCCTGCGGATGGTAACCCCCGCATCCCGCGTACGCTGGTAGATCGGGGACGCGTCGAGAAGGTCGTACAGCCGCACGAGCATATCAGGCATGGCGCGGCTATAATAGCAAAAACCTTCGGATGGAGCATTGACGGATGGCGCGTCTCAAGCTGCATGTTACGCAGCGCGCTCGCGAGGACCGTATCATCGGCTGGCGGGAAGGCTCGCTGCGGCTAAAGGTGCGGGCGCGGCCGGAGAAGGGCCGCGCCAACGAGCTTCGGAGGCTGCTCGCTCCAGCAAAGCCTCCGTGACCGTCGCTGGGTGTACCACCACGTCCGGGACCGGGCACTCGATAACGTCATCGCCGACACTGCCCAGCCGCCGTCCCTTCAGGAGGCTGTGCTATAATTCGGATGGAGATAGGTTGTAGGAAGCAGCCGGTGCCCGCGGTTGAAGGAGCCTCGATGACCTCTGTGAGAGGAGGCGGGCAGCCCCAGGCAGCGGTGGTTACTGCTGAACGGGCACCGGCGCTCGTAAGAGAGCGCGGCGCCTTGCCCGCGCTCTTCGTTATTGTAGTTGGGGCAGCCGAAGGAGGACCGATGATCAGGAGGGTGCTCATCCCCCTCGCTGAGGCGGAAGCCAGTGGCGAGGCATCAAGGGAGGAGCGATAGTGGGGGGTTCCTACCGGCTGCTCCGCATCTTCGGCATCGACATCCTGGTGCACTGGAGCTGGCTGGCCATCTTCGTCCTGCTCACGTGGTGGCTCTCGCAGGGCTTCTTCGATGACCAGTTTGAGGACTGGACCGGCAGGGAACGTTGGGCAGCCGCTCTGATCGCCTCCCTGGCCTTCTTCACCTCGATTCTCTTGCATGAGCTGGCCCATTCTCTGGTGGCCAAGCGGGAAGGGCTGCCGGTGAAGAGCATCACCCTATTCATCTTCGGCGGCGTTTCCGCGCTCGGTGCGGAGCCGGAGAACCCCGGCCAGGAGTTCCGCGTGGCTATCGTGGGCCCGCTGGTCAGCTTCCTGCTGGCAGGGGCCTTCGGCGTTGCTGCGCTTGTCGCTCACCTCAGCGGCGTTGGAGATCGGCCACCCGCCGCGGTTGTGTTCTACCTGGCGATAATCAACGCCGCCCTGGGCGTGTTCAACATGTTGCCGGGATACCCGCTGGACGGCGGCAGGGTGTTGCGGGCCGGGCTGTGGGCGCGGGGACGGAACCTCCTGACCGCCACCCGGAGGGCTTCACTGGTGGGGAGCTTCCTCGCCTTTGGCCTCATCGCCTTGGGTGTCGTATTCATCCTCGCCGAGAGCTACATCCAGGGCACCTGGTTTATCGTCATCGGCTGGTTCCTGCGGACCGTCTCGGAGTCGTCATACCAGCAACTCCTTCATCGGAGCACCCTGGAGGGGACCAAGGTGGGCCAGCTCATTAATCGAAGCTTCAACGCGGCGCCGCCTGACATGTACCTCAGCATCCTCGTGGAGGAGTACATGCTGGCCGGCAGCCAGCGCTCCGTGCCGATAGTCGCCGGCGACGAGTTGCTGGGCCTGGTGACTATGCAGGACCTCAAGAGGGTACCCAAGGAAGCGTGGGCGACCACCAGCGTGTTCAGGGCGATGACGCCGCGTGAGAAGCTACACCAGGTGGAGATCCAAGACGACATCTCCAAGGCGCTGGAGACGATGGCCAAAGAGAACATAAACCAGCTCCCCGTGATCGAGTTTGGACGCTTTGTCGGGTTCGTCACTAGAGCGGATGTGCTGCGGCTAATGCAGGTACGCAGCGAGCTGGGGGGTGTGGGTAGCGCATCCAATTCCTGAAAGCGGCAAGCTCTCTGGGCTGGGCAAAGGCAGCGCGAAGATCATACGATGCGTCCTCCCCGCAGTGGCCCCCGGTGCCGGATCGGCGAACTCAGGGCCGTTGAGGGTGAGGCCTGCGCAGACGAAGTGCGTCACGCATGCGAGGAGCAGAACAAGGCAGCACTTGCAACCTGCAATCCGGAATTGGCAGGTGCTAGAATAGGCGCCGTGATCGATGGGCAGCCATCGCCCCGCGAGGTGACGACATGACTGAAGCGACACTCCTGTTCGGAGAGGGGACCGTCAACATCACACTTCCCGATCGGACTAAGCTGCTCGGTGGGGGCGATGGCTCCTCTCGAGCCTCCCGCCTGGAGCCGGTCACTGACCAGGAGGCCGCCGTCCGCGAGGCGTTGGCCCGGCCGCTGGGCCTGCCCCGCATCCATGACCTTGTGCATCCGGGGGCCAGCGTCCTCATAGCCTTCGACGATCCCACCGTGCCCTCCTTCGGGCCGGTCCGGCGCCTCGCCATCGAGGCGATACTGCAGGAGCTGGCCGACGCCGGAGTCCCCGAGGAGAACGTGAACCTGGTGTGCGCCAACGCCCTCCACCGCAAGTGGACGGAGACGGAACTAGCCTCCATCCTCGGCCAGGATCTCGTACAACGTTTCGGCAACCGTCTCGCCTGCCACGACGCTGAGGACGCTGATAACCTAACGTACCTCGGCACCACGCCCAGCGGCTATGACGTGGAGGTTCACCGCCTGGCCGCCGAGGCTGATCTCACCGTTTATGTCAACGCCGCTTGCCACCTGGGGTTCAGCGGCGGCTGGAAGTCAGTCTGCGTAGGCCTCTCCACCTGGCGCTCCATACGCTGGACGCACACCCCGGACGGCATGTCCATGTCCGTGCGGGAGAACCGGATGCACAGGATGCTGGACGAGATGGGCCGTCTGGTGGAGTCGCGCCTCGGGCGTCCGGTGTTCAAGGTGGAGACCGTGCTGGCCAACCCTGCGACCATAGGCCGCGTCTGGGCTGGCTCGGTAACGGAGACACGGGCCGCCGTCCTGGAGCTGCAGACCTCAATGCACAAACCGAGGCGGAGCGAGTCAGAGCCGGCGGACGTCGTCGTGTACGGGCTGCCCAACTGGAGCCCCTACGCTACCTTCGCCCGCATGAACCCGCTCCTGACGCTGGTCTCCTCCGGCCTGGGCTATCTGGGGGGCTACATCGAGGCGCTGGGGAAGCCGGGCTGCTCGGTCATAATGGCCACTCCCTGTCCCGACGATTGGGACCTGGAGCACCATCCCGCCCACGCGGAGGTCTGGGAGCGCGTGCTGCCCCAAACGCTGGACCCCTACGAGATCAGCGAGCGCTTCGGCGACGAATACGCCAGCCATGCCGGCTTCATCGAGAGCTATCGCTTCGGCGTCGCCTACCACCCCATACACGCGATCCTGGCCACCCACCCCCTCAAGCGCCTGAAGCACGCCGCTCGGGTGTTTGTGGCCGGTGCGCAGGATCCCGATGTGCCGCGGCACGTCGGCTTCATTCCTACCTCCTCCGTTGAGGAGGCGATTCAGCAGGCGGAGCGCATCCACGGACGCGATTGCTCTATCGTCTGCATCCAGCAGTTCGCCGGCTGGTGACGCGCTGGACGGGGAAACCAGGGCCGGGATGCGCGCGTATACCCCCATAGGGTATAATTGCCGGTCAGACTCCGTCTAACGCCGGCCAGGGAGGAGATAATGAGCGAGCAGGTAGTGGTCTACGGAGCGCCTTGGTGTCCCGATTGCCGGCGCTCCAAGCAGTTCCTGGGCGAGATGCGCATCCCCTACCAATGGATCGATATCGATGGGGACGCGGCCGCCACCGAGTTTGTCCGCGAGAAGAACAACGGCAAGCAGATCATCCCTACCATCACCTTTCCCGACGGATCCTTCCTCGTGGAACCCAGCAATAACGAACTGGCCCAGAAACTGGGGCTGACCCTTAAGGCCAAGCGATCCTTCTACGACCTGATTATCGTCGGCGGCGGTCCCGCCGGACTCACCGCGTCCATCTACGCTGCCCGCGAGGGGATCGACACCCTCGTCATCGAGAAGAGCGCTCTGGGGGGGCAGGCCGGCGTCACTGAGCGCATCGACAACTACCCCGGCTTTGAGGAGGGCATTGGGGGAGCGGAGCTTGCTGACAAGATCGTTAAGCAGGCTCGGCGCTACGGTGTGGAGCTCCTACCCGCCGTGGACGTTGAATCTCTCCATCGGCACGGCCCCTACATCTCCATCACCACCGGTACCGGCGACGAGTACTGCTCTCATGCAGCGATCATCGCCACTGGCTCCGCCTACCGGCGGCTGGATGTGCCCGGCGAAGACGATCTGATTGGGGCCGGCATCCACTTCTGCGCCACCTGCGACGGTCCGTTCTACAAGGGCTCCAAGGAGCTCATGGTGATCGGCGGTGGCAACTCCGGTGTGGAGGAGGGCCTCTTCCTATCACGGTTCACTGATCGCATCACGCTTGTGGAGTTCATGCCGCAGCTCGCCGCCAGCGGGCTCCTCCAGGAGAATATCCGCTCCGACCCCAAGTTCAGCATCTACACCAACACCCAGGTCACGGAGTTCAAGGGCAACGGCAAGCTGAGCACCGTCCTTGCCAAGAACCGCGAGACGGGCGAGACGCTGGAGTTTCACCCTGCCGCCGTCTTCGTGTTTATCGGCCTCACTCCCAATACCGACTTTCTCAAGGACACCCTGGAGACCGACAAGTGGGGCTTCATCGTCACGGACGAGACCCTCCAGACCTCCATGCCAGGCGTGTACGCCGCCGGCGATGTCCGCCACGGCAGCACCAACCAGTTAGCCAGTGCGACGGGAGAAGGGGTGACGGCCCTGATCATGGTGCGCCAGTACCTCCAGAAGCTGGGTGACCTGCCCTCCAAGATCGCCACCCGCTGACTCGGTAGGGCCGGGGCAGGCTGTATAATGACGGTGACCGCCCCCCCGCGCCCGAGATTGGCATGGCAAGCGTATGCGGACTGGTTCGGGACGGCTCGCCGAGCGAGCGATAACCCATCTGATCGCCACAACGACAAGATGACGACCGAAGAGAGGGTGGATAACCCGTTGAGGGCCGGCATGCGCAGCCAGCGCACGCCGGAGCCTAACACTCTGGTCATCTTCGGAGCCAGCGGCGATCTCACCCAGCGCAAACTGGTCCCAGCCCTGTATGACCTTGCGCTGGAGGGGCTCCTTCCGGGCGGCTTCTCCGTCGTCGGCATGGCGCGGCGACCTAAGAGCCACTCCGAATTCCGTTCCGAAATGAAGGACGCGGTCGCACGGCACTCCCGCACCAAGCCATTGCAGCCCTCCGCCTGGGACGCCTTCGCAGCGAACCTCCACTACTGCTCGGCGCAGTTCACCGATCCGGAGGGGTACGCCCAGTTAGCCAGCATGCTGGAGAAGATCGAGAGCGAGACCGGCTGCCGCAACCGGCTGTACTACCTGGCCACGCCGCCCAACTACTACAGCGAGATCACGGGACGTCTGGGTGAGGCGGGCCTCGCCAGCAGTGACGATTGCTGGACCCGGATCATTGTGGAGAAACCGTTCGGGCACGATCTGGCCAGCGCCGCAGAGCTGAATCGCACCCTTCTTGGCGTGTTCGCTGAGGATCAGATCTACCGCATCGACCACTACCTGGGGAAGGACACCGTCCAGAACATCCTCGTCTTCCGCTTCGCCAACGGCATCTTCGAGCCGATATGGAACCGCCGCTACATCGACCACGTCCAGATCACCGTGGCCGAGAGCCTCGGCGTTGAGGGACGCGGCGGCTACTATGAGCAGGCCGGAGTCATCCGCGACATCATCCAGAACCACGTCATGCAGCTCCTCTCCCTGGCTGCGATGGAGCCGCCCGCCACTTTCGAGCCCGACGCCGTCCGCGATGAAAAGGTGAAGGTGCTGCGAGCCGTCCGTCCCATCCCGCCGGAGGAGGCGCAGGATTCCACCGTTCGCGGCCAGTACGGATCCGGCGTGATCTCCGGCCGCAAAGTAGTCGGCTACCGCGAAGAGGAGCGGGTGGCCAAGGACTCGGCCGCGGAGACCTACCTGGCCCTGAAGCTGCTTATTGACAACTGGCGCTGGGCCGGCGTCCCCTTCTACATCCGCTCCGGCAAGAGCCTGCCCAAGCGGGTTACTGAGATCGCCATCATCTTCAGGCAACCACCACTATCCCTCTTCCCCAGCACAGACGGTAGCCGCATTGACCCCAACGTGCTCAGCATCATTATCCAGCCGGATGAGGGGATCTCGCTCAAGTTCGGCTCCAAGGTGCCGGGGCCCCAGGCGGCCCTGCGCATCCGGCCGGTGGAGATGGACTTCCGCTACGGCACCTCGTTCGGCGTCGCCGCACCGGACGCCTACGAGCGCCTGCTTCTGGATGCGATGCTGGGAGACGCCACCCTGTTCACCCGCCGCGATGAGGTGGAGGCCGCCTGGGCCTTCATCACCCCCATCGTTGAGGGCTGGGCCAAAGCCCAGCCGCCCCGCTATCCTAACTACGAGGCCGGCACGTGGGGCCCCGATGAGGCGGACGAGTTCATTGAGCGAGACGGCCGCAAATGGCGGAGGCTGTAGACGGCGTGGAGGCGCTGGACGAGTTCCGCGCTATCCTGGGCGGCGAGGCGCGCTCGGTAGATGTCGTCGCCGTCGAGCAGGAGCTAACCCAGCTCTGGAAGGCCGCCGCCGAAGATACCGCAGAAGGCCGGTCGGTGGTTCGGGCCTGCGTCCTTAACCTTGTAGCCTATGCTACGGGCGACGACGTGGCCCAGCACATCAACGAGGTGATCTCCCAGATATCGAGTCGGCACCCCAGCCGCTCTATCGTTATCGTCGCCGACCCGCAGGCCAAGGCGGCCCAGCTCCGTGCCTCCATCTCCGCCCACTGCCAGATACCGACCGAGGGCGGCAAACAGGTGTGCAGCGAGCAGGTCACCCTTCACGCCTCCGGCGCGGCGGTGGATGAGCTACACGGCACCGTGCTGCCGCTGCTGATCCCTGACCTCCCCGTTTTCCTCTGGTGGCACGATGAGCCGTCCCTGAGAAGCCACCTCCTTCAGGAGCTGCTGGACAGCGCTGACCGTCTGGTGATAGACTCTGCGGACTTCCCTTCCCAGCGCGCCGCCGGCGCCCTGGCGGACATTCAACGGCTCACCCGAGAGAACGATGTGGCCCTGAGCGACCTCAACTGGTCGCGGCTCACCCACTGGCGGGAGCTCATCGCCCAGTTCTTCGATGCCCCGCCGGGCCGTCAGTACCTGGACCGTCTGGACAGCGTCAGCGTGGAGATCGCCTCCACGCACGGGCGGGAGGCGGACCTTACGGAAGGCCTGCTCCTCGTCGGTTGGCTAGCCTCGCGCATGGGCTGGACCCTGGAGGACGGGGGGCAGCAGCCACGCGGTGGCGCCGTATCCTTCGCTCTCAGGGGTGCCGTCGGCCCGGTGGCAGTTGAGCTAAGGCCGGGCCCGGCTCACCCCGGGGAGGAGCTCTACTCCCTCTCGTTCCGGGCGGGGGCCGAAGCCACCTTCTCTATCTCCCGCAAGGTGGACGACGAAGCCTGCGTCGTCGCCACCGCCGAGATGCCCGACGGTGCCGGTCACTCGCGTGTCGTGCGCATGGACGTGCCGTCCGAGGCCACTCTCCTTTGCGACGAACTGGACATGCTTGGCCATGATGTCGTGTTTGAGGAGGCGCTGGCTCAGGCCGTCCAGTTCATGACTGCCGGCCGCTAAGCGCGCTCATGAAGCGCCGGGCTACAGGCCGGCGCTTCATGACTGTTAGCTACCGGTGTGCCTGTTACAGCAAAGCGGCTGTGATGTCATCCAGCTGGCCGGACACCGCCAGCCCCAGAGCGCCCAGCGCGAGTATGCAGGCCATCGCGACGAACGCCAGGAGCAGGCTGTATTCGGCTAGGGCCTGACCGTCTTCCCGCCGGAAGCGGCCAGCAAACCGTACCAGCATAGCGCCTAGATTGGAGAGCATCGCTTCCTCCTTTCTCCTTTTACCGGTCTCCTGGTACCAGTTTGGCAGAGCGCTCTCCCCAAACTCTCGCCATAAACGGTCTAGTAGAGGCTCACCTTCACTCGCTCCGCCGTCGCGACAGCTCCTCCAGAACGAACGGGTTCGTCTCCCGTTCGATGCCGATCTTCGTCTCCTGCATGTGACCCGGCAGCACGATCGTATCGTCCGGCAGCGCCATCAGGCGGTCGACGATACTGGCCATCTCCTGGCCATAGTCGCCACCCTGGAGATCCGTCCGTCCGATAGAGCCACGGAAGAGCGTATCACCGCAGAACAGCATGCCCTCGCTGTAGAAGGATAGGCTGCCGGGGGTGTGTCCGGGGGTGTGGATCACCTTCAGCTTGACCCCTGCCACCTCTACCTCGTCGCCGTCCGCCAGGAGGGCGTCCGGCTCCGGAGGCGGCTCCACCGGCCGTCCCAGCAGGCCGGCTGCGGCCTGCGCCGCGCCGCGTGCGATCTCCAGCTCCTGGGGATGGAGCAGGAACTTGGCGCCGGTCGCCTCCTGGACGCCGCGAACCCCGAGTATGTGGTCGATGTGCGCGTGGGAGTTCGCGATGACCTTGATGTTCACCCCCATGTCCTTGGCCAGCGCCAGGATCTCCTGCGGCTGGTCCCCTGGGTCGATTACGATCCCCTCCCGCGTCTTGCGGGAACCGATGATCCAGCAGTTCTCGGCGAAGACACCCACGACGATGCTCCGCACCATCAGTTCGCTCACCTGCGGTTCTGCCATATCAACCTCGCTAGCGATAGAAGCGCCGCGCCTGAGGCGATGGTAGCACACGGGAGGAGGCGGCACGTGAGCCGGGCCCTCGGACTGCATATCGTGTCAGGGAAAGCCCCACGATAAGCTCTGGGTTGTGCCTGATTGACGTCGCCGGCCCGGATATAGAGTGCTCGTGCAGGCGGGGTCGCCCAGTTTGACGGCTTACGGCGGCTACTCTTAAAGTAGCGGTGACTCGCTTGAGCCGGAAGGAGCACGCCTGTGCATCTGAAAGAGGTCTTGGGTCGCAGACGCACGATACGCTTCTTCCTCCCGTTCCGGCCCGTGGAGGGAGCGAAGACGGCGCTGATGCACAACGCCGGCATCGGCGGCGTCTACGTCATCGCCTTCAAGCGCTAGAGCGAGGGTCCGAAGCTTCGAACAAGTGCGGCGGCGTAGGCCGTCGCGGCTATCTGCCCTTGAACTGCGCTGGCCGCTTCTGCAGGAAGGACTGAATCCCCTCCTTGAAGTCCTCCGTCTGGAACAGCGGCAAGAGCTGCAGGAAGACGTGGTGGACGTTCGCCTCGAACGTCTCCTCCAGCCCCAGGCGCATCATCCGCTTGGTCGCCTGAACGGCGAGCGGCGCGTTGGCGGCTATCTCGGCGGCGATCTCATTGGTGACAGGCATGAGCTCATCGGGCTCCACCACACGGTTCACCAGGCCCAGCTCCAGCGACTCCTGAGCGCTGAGCGTCATACCGCGGAACACCACCTCGGCCGCCTTCGCCCAGCCGATGAGCCGCGGCAGCAGCCAGCTCCCACCGCTCTCGGGGAGGATGCCCCGCTTCGTGAACACGGCCGCCAGCTTCGCCTCTGTGGAGGCGATGCGGATATCGCAGCCCAGGGCAAGGTCCATGCCATAGCCGGCGGCGGCCCCGTTGAGGGCGCAGATCACCGGCTTGTCCGCAGTGTGCAGGACCAGCGGCGGGCTGCCGGCAAGATCGAAGCGGGCGGTCGCCAGGCCGCCGCCGTCCCCACCGATCCCCGTGCCCGCGGCCACTTCCTTCAGGTCCAGCCCGGCGCAGAAGCCACGACCGGCGCCCGTGATGACGATGACGCGAACCTCAGGATCCATGTCGGCGTCCCGCAGAGCCTTGCTCAGGGAGCCGAGCATCGGCATGGTGATGGCGTTCAGGCGGTCCGGCCGGTTGAGCGTGATCGTCGCCACGCCGCCGTCAAACTCGTACAGCAAGTCCGTATAGTCAGGCATCGCACACCTCCTTCGGCGGCCTACGACCCGGCGACGCGTCGCTTCTGGCCGGCCCAGTAGGGCTCGCGCAGCTCCCGCTTGAGCACCTTGCCGGTGGGGTTTCGGGGGAGCGCGTCTACGAAGTCAACGGAGCGGGGCCTCTCGTAGCCACCCAGCTTGTCGCGGCAGAACTCGATGATCTCCTCCTCGGTTGCGGCCGCCCCTTCGCGCATGACAACTACCGCCTTCACCGTCTCACCCCACTGCTCGTCCGGCACGCCGATCACCGCTGCGTCGGCGATCGACGGGTGCTTGAACAGCACCTCCTCCACCACGCGGGGATAGATGTTCTCGCCGCCGGACACGATCATATCCTTCACCCGGTCCTGGATGTATACGTACCCCTCATCATCGATGATTCCCGCGTCACCGGTGTGCATCCAGCCGCCCCTCAGGGCCTCCGCAGACTCGTCGGGCAGGTTCCAGTAGCCGCGCATGAGCTGCGGCCCGCGGCCGATGATCTCCCCGATGGCGCCGTTGGGCAAGGGGTTGTCCTCTTCGTCCACCGTCCGTAACTCCGTCCCTATAATCGGCCGACCGGCGGACAGCAGCAGCTCCGGCTTCTCGGCCAGCGCCCGCCGGTGGTCGGCGGGGAGGAGGAAGGTGAGGACCGCCGTGGTCTCCGTCATTCCGTATCCCTGAGCGAAGTCGCACTTGAAGATCTTCACCGCCCGCTGCAGCGTCTCCTCGGCGATGGGGGAGGCGCCGTAGATCATGAGCTGCAGATCATCGAAGCTACGCTCGGCGATATCCGGCACGTAGAGAAGGCAGGCCTGGATCATCGCTGGCACCAGCGTCACCACCGCTATGCGCTCCTCGCTCAGCGTCCTGACGACCTCCACAGGGTTGAACTCCTCGTGGATATACAGGCAGCCGCCCCAATAGACGCAGGAGAAGGCAGAGACGGCGGCGGCGGCGTGATAGAGGGGCGCGACGATCAGGGTTCTCTGGCCCTGTCCGGCCGAGAACACGAACGATACCTGGGCAAGGTTCGCGGTCACGGCGCGGTGGGTGAGCACTGCTCCCTTGGGATGACCGGTGGTGCCGCTGGTGTACATCTGATAGACGTCGTGCTCTTCGCTGATGGCCCGGTCAGGCGCAGTAGTCGGATGGTCGGCGCTCCAGCGTCGGAAGTCGTCCCATCCCTCCGCTCCGTCCGCACCGATGGCTACGAACCGCTCGACGGTCCCGAGCTCCCCGCGCATCCCGTCCACGGCGCTGACGTACTCCGACGAGGCGATCAGCATCTTCGCCTGGGCGTCGTTGATGATGAAGGCCCACTCCGGTGGCGCCATCCGGTAGTTCAGGGGGACCGGCACGATGCCCGCCTTGGAAGCCGCGTAGTACAACATCGCGAGCTCTATGCTGTTCTTGGAGAGGACCACGACGCGGTCGCCAATCTGGAGCCCGGCGCTTGCGAGGGCGTTGGCCAAACGGTTCGTCTCCTCGACAGCCTGGCGATAACTGACGCTGCGGTCTCCTTGCACTGCGAAGTCAGCGTCTGGGTGCTCACGGGCCTGATACTCAAGGTAATCGTGAAGTCGCACCTGTTATTCCTCCTGATCCCGGTCTATTCTGGCCGCTGCTGCTGTCAGACGGAGTGATTGCCCAATGATATGTGCTCCTTCGTAGTCTGTCCAGTGGCCGCGAGTGGCGGCGTGGTGGCCTCGGGGCGCGCCGCCATGAGAGTCTCGCCGAGGCCGGCGCTCAGAACGAGATCGGCAGGCTCTTCAGCCCGCGCAGAATGAAAGAGCCGCCCCACTGCGGGTTATCGGTCTCCAGACGCGGGTTGGGAAAGCGCCTCAACAACGTCTCGAAGGCGATCTGCCCTTCGGCGCGCGCCAGAGGCGCCCCCAGGCAGGAGTGGATCCCATCGCCGAAAGCGATGTGCTCGTTGGGCTGGCGGGTAATGTCCAGCTCATCGGGATTCTCGAACTGGGCAGGGTCTCGGTTCGCCGACCCGAGGACACAGAAGACGACCTGTCCCGTCTTGACGGGGCGGCCATCGATCTCCAACTCCTCCATCGCCACGCGGCCGGTACCCTGGACGGGACCGTCGTAGCGCAGAAGCTCCTCTACCGCGGCTGGGATGAGAGATGGATCGTCCTGTAGCCTGCGGAGCTGATCCGGGTTGCGCAGGAGGGCCAGCGTCCCGTTGCCGATCAGGTTCGTGGTGGTCTCGTTCCCCGCGACCAGCAACAGCATAGCGGTAGCCAGCATCTCATCCTCGCTCAGGATCTGACCCTGCTCCTCCGCTGCGATGAGGCCGCTGATGAGGTCCTCCGCGGGCTCGCGCCGCCGCTCCGCGATGACGCCGCGGAAGTAATCGGCCAGCTCAATGGCGCTCTTACGAGCGCGCTCCAGCACCTCCGGCGGCGTGAAAGGGCCGCCCAAGGTCGCTGCGATCTCGTCCGACCACCGCTTGAACTGGTCGCGTTCCTGCGGCGGGATGCCCAGCATCTCCGCGATGACGATAACGGGAAGAGGATAGGCCAGATCCCGGATGAGGTCCATGCGGCCGGAGTCCCGGACGGCGTCGAGAAGTTCATCGACGATAAGCTGAATGCGGGGTCGCAGCCCTTCCACCATGCGCGGCGTGAACGCCTTGCTCACCAGCCTGCGCAGACGGGTGTGCAGAGGCGGGTCCGAGGTCAGCATCGTCTGCGTTCGGCCAAAGGGGCCGAACTCCTCCGCTATCTTCTGCGCTTCCTGAGCGAACCGGTTCTGGGCCTGGCGGCGGTTGGCGGAGAAGCGGGAATCCGTCAGCACGGCGACGATGTCCGCATAGCGGGTTAGGATCCACGCCTCCATCAGCGCGCTCCAGTGTACTGGGTCTTCCTCCCGCAGGCGGACGTACATCGGGTAAGGATTGGCGTGGATCTCCGGTATGAACGGGTTGTACTGCGTCGTCACCATAGCTACACTCCCATCCGCGTCATCTCTATCCCCACCTGCCGACCTGCTGCCGCGCTGCCGGACTGCACACCAACCGGATCTCTGCGGCGTTTGCGTGGAGCGGTCGGTGGGAATCGA
>JADFNQ010000139.1 GCA_022563285.1 Chloroflexota bacterium
CGGACATCGTCCTCGTTGTGGAGGGTGGCCTGCTTGACGACGACGCCGCCTACCTGCACCGGCTCCAGCACGGCGAAGGGGTTGAGGCTGCCGGTGCGTCCCACATTGATCGCGATCTTCAGCAGCTTCGTCGTCGCCTGGATGGGCGGGAACTTGTAGGCGACCGCCCAGCGGGGCTCCCGTCCCACGTAGCCCAGACGCTCCTGGAGGTCCAGCCGGTCGATCTTCACTACCAGGCCGTCGATCTCGTACTCCAGGTCGTGGCGCTTCTCTGCCCACCCCTGGTAGTGGCGGCCCACCTCCTCGAGGTCGTGGCAGCGGGCGATATGGGGGTTGATGCGGAAGCCGAGTTCGCCGAGCCAGTGAAGTGTCTCCCAGTGGCTGCTGGGCCGTACTCCGTCCTCCGTCCAGCCGAGCTGGTAGACCCAGATGTCCAGCTGCCTGGCGGCGGTGATCCGAGGGTCGAGCTGGCGGACGGAGCCGGCGGCGGAGTTGCGGGGGTTGGCGAACAGCGGCTCGCCTTTGTCCGCCCGCTGTTCGTTGAGCCGCTGGAACGCCGTCTTGGGCATGTACACCTCGCCCCGCACCTCGAAGCGAGCGGGGACGCTGGCGTCCCGGACCTGCATCGGGATGCTGCGGACGGTACGCAGGTTCTCGGTGATGTTCTCGCCGCGAAGGCCGTCGCCCCGGGTGGCCCCCTGCACGAAGCGGCCGCCCTCGTAGACGAGGGCCACGGCCAAGCCGTCGATCTTGGGCTCGACGACCATATCGAAGCCTTCGACCTCCGCCAGCCCGGAGGCCCGCCGGTGCCAGGCCTCCAGCTCCTCCAGGCTGAAGGCGTTAGCCAGCGATAGCAGCGGCTCGCGGTGCTCCACCACGCCGAACGCCTCCACCGGCTGGCCGGACACGCGTTGCGTGGGGGAGTCCGGCGTGATCAGCTCCGGGTAGTGCGCCTCGATGGCGCGAAGCCGCTGCATCAGTTCGTCGTACTCGGCGTCGCTGATCTCGGGCTCGTCCTTAACGAAGTACAGGTAGTCGTGGTAGCTGACCTGGGAGCGCAGCTCCTCGGCCGCGAGGCGCGCCTCCTGCACTCGCTGTATGCTGCAGCTCATGGCAGCCTAAGGTTATACGAGCGCGGTCTGTGGTGAAAAGGGGGGCAGTGGGTAATGTAACGGGCCGGAAACAGCAGCGTAATGGTGCGTTAACATCGCACAGTTAGACTGGGAGGGCGATGAAGTCACTATCGCCCGCCTCGGATGCGTGCGTCATCCGGCCCGCGTACGCCGCCGACCTGCCGGCCATCGGGGAGATATACAACGACGCGGTACTGCACTATACGGCCACTTTCGATGTGGAGCCGTGGACGGAGGATGAGCAGGGGCGGTGGCTCCAGCAGCACGGCCATCCTTACGCTGTTCTGGTGGCTGACCAGAAGGGGGAGGTGATCGGCTGGGCCAGCCTCGGACCCTACCGCTCGAAGGCGGCTTATCGCTTCACCGCGGAGGACTCGGTGTACGTGCGTTCGGACGTGCAGGGAGGGGGAATCGGCGCACTGCTCCTCGCCCGCCTGCTGGAGGTGGCGGCGGATAACGGCTTCCACGCCGTAATCGCCCGTATCGTCGATGGTAACCCCACCAGCGAGCGGCTGCACCGCCGCCTCGGCTTCCGGCGGGTGGGCGTGGAGCGGGAGGTCGGGCGCAAGTTCGAGCGCTGGCTGGACGTGGTGGTCATGCAGAAGGTGCTGGCTGGGTAGCGACGGCGCCATGCTACAATACGCTCCGTGAAGCTCGTTATCGTCGACTACGGGGCCGGCAACCTGCGCAGCGTGGCCCGCGCCGTCACCCACGCGGGAGGAGAGCCGCTTATCACCTCCAGCGGCCGTGACGTGGAGAGCGCTGGGGCGCTCATCGTGCCGGGCGTGGGCTCCGCCGCGGATACGATGCGCAACCTGAGGCTGCACGCCCTTGTGGAGCCGATCCGCGAGTACATCGCCAGCGGGCGGCCCTTCCTGGGCGTGTGCATGGGCCAGCAGGCGCTGTTCGATGTCAGCGAGGAGGGCGGCGAGCACCCCTGCCTGGGCGTCCTCCCCGGCCGGGTGGTGCGCTTGCCGGAGGGGCTCAAGGTGCCGCACATGGGCTGGAACCAGGTGCGTATCGTGCGTCCGCACCCGATATTCGAGGCGATCCCCGACGGCTCGTACTTCTACTTCGTGCACTCCTACTACCCGCGGCCGGACGATAGCGAGATCGTCGTAGGCGAGACGGAGTACGGCGTCACGTTCCCCTCCGTGGTGGCCCGCGATAACCTGGTGGCCACCCAGTTCCACCCTGAGAAGAGCGGCGTGATCGGCCTGCGCATGTACGAGAACTTCCTGCGCATAGCAGCCGGCGCGTCGGTCCGCTGAGGCGTCCGCCTCCGTCCGCGGAGCCGCCCATGGAGATAATGCCCGCCATCGATATACGCGGCGGCCGCTGCGTGCGGTTGGTGCAGGGTGACTACGACCGCGAGACAATCTTCGCCGATGACCCTGCTGGCATCGCGCGTCGCTGGGCGGACGCCGGGGCCGAGCGGCTGCATGTGGTGGACCTGGACGGCGCCAGGGAGGGTAGCCCGCTGAACGTCGCTTCCGTGGAGCGCATTCTCGCTGCGGTGGATGTTCCCATACAGGTTGGGGGCGGCCTGCGCGAGCTGAAGAGCATACAGCGCTACCTGGAGGCCGGCGTGGAGCGCGCGGTGCTGGGGACCGCCGCCGTCAAGGACCGGGAGCTGCTGGCCAGCGCCCTCGCCGGCTTCCCCGGACGCATCACCGTCGGTGTTGACGCCCGCGATGGGATCGTGGTTACGGAGGGCTGGCGTGATACGTCGGGGATAAGGGCTCCGGACCTCGTACGGCAGCTCGCCGACCTGGGTGTGCCGCGGGTCATCTATACCGATACGCTCCGCGATGGCACCCTCACCGAGCCGAACTTCGCCGCCCTGGAAGCGCTCCTCTCCGACCTCCGTCTCTCAGGCCTCGATCTTCAGATCACGTACTCGGGGGGCGTCTCCACCCTCGATCACCTGCGACGCCTGGCCGCGACCGGTGCGAAGGGGGTGATCGTGGGCCGCGCGCTGTATACGGGCGACATCGATCTGGCGGAGGCGCTGGCGGCGATTCGCGGTCCGACAGGCTCAGGATGAGCGTGTGCCGCTGGCTACCCTTCAAACTTAGCGAGCGCTTAACCAGAGGCTGCGGTATACTATTGGCGCCTTCTCGGGTCTGGTAGGAGGAAAGTATGACCAACGATGCAGCCATACCGGAGGACATCCGCGACATCGTCAAGGTGTCCATCAGCGGTCTGCACCAGCTCGTAGATACAGTGGCGCTCCCACTGGAAGCGGAGCACAAGGAAGCGCTGAAGGAGGAGCGGAAGTTCTTCCGCGAGGACGGGCGCATCTGTGACGAGATCCTGGACGCCCGGCGGCAGGTGCGGATGAAGTCGGCGGAGGCTGGCTACTACGGCATGTTCGCCCCGGAATCGGTTGGCGGAGGCGGCATCGGCGCGCGGGTGATGGTGTTCCTGGAGGAAGCGTTGTACCGGCGCTACGGCCCCGGCCGGCCGCTGATCACCTGGGGCAAGGGCTGCCTCACCCAGCCCGTGCTGGCGTCGTTTGTGGACGGCCCCTCGCACATGCTCATGAGCGTCAGCCCGGCCGTGCGGGAGGAGTTCATCCCCGCTATCGCCCGCGGTGAGAAGATGGTCTGCTTCGGCCTCAGCGAGTCCGAGGCTGGCTCGGACGTATGGGGGATCAAGACCCGCGCCCGCCGCGATGGTGACGACTGGATAATCAACGGCTCCAAGCAGTGGATCACCAACGCGCCCTACTCCGACTACGCTGTGATCTTCGCGATCACCGACGAGGAGATGGTGTCGCAGCACAAGGGTGGCATCAGTGCCTTCTTCGTCGAGACCGATGCCCCCGGCTATACGTTCGACGGTGTGCTGCCGGTGATGGGCCACCAGGGCGGCGACTGCGGCAGCATGACGTTCGAGGACGTCCGCGTCCCTGCCGACCGCATGGTGGGGCAGCAGGATCGCGGCTTTGAGGTCGCTATGTTCGGCATCTCCGAGGGGCGGGTAGCTATCGCCTCCAATATGATCGGTATGTGCGAGTACGCTCTGGACCGCTCCCTGGAGTACGCGCAGCAGCGGAAGACGTTCGGCAAGCCGATAGCGGAGCACCAGGCGATCCAGTTCATGCTGGCGGACATGGCGATCGACATCTACACCATGAAGTACATGGTGCTCCAGACGGCGGCGCTGGTTGAGAGCTTCCCCCAGACCGGGCGGCTGCCGGTCAAGGAGATATCCATCGCCAAGGCCTACGCCGTCGAGAGGACGCAGGAGGTCTACGACAAGGCTATCCAGGTCCACGCCGGCCTGGGCCTCTCCTCCGAACTGCCACTGGAGGAGGG
>JADFNQ010000140.1 GCA_022563285.1 Chloroflexota bacterium
GGTGCTCATCGAGAAGATGGCCGACCTGGTCCGCAGGAAGCGCATCGATGGCATCTCCGAGCTGCGTGACGAGTCCGACCGCCACGGCATGCGCATCGTCATCGAGCTGAAGCGAGACGGGCAGCCGCGGCAGGTGCTGAGCAACCTCTACAAATACACCGCCATGCAGTCCACCTTCGCCGTCAACATGCTCGCCCTGGTGGACCGCCAGCCGCGGACCGTCAGCCTGAAGCGGATGCTGGAGTCGTTCATCGGCCACCGGCGGGAGGTGATCCGGCGCCGCTCGGAGTTCGACCTGCAGAAGGCGCAGGAGCGCGGCCACATCCTGGAGGGGCTGCTGAAGGCGCTGGACAAGCTGGACGAGGTGATCAAGACGATCCGCCGCTCCTCCTCCGCGGATGAGGCGAAGAAACGGCTGATGAAGGCGCCGTTCAAGCTCAGCGACCGCCAGGCCCAGGCGGTGCTCGATATGCAGCTGCGCCGCCTGGCCCGCCTGGAACGCGAGAAGATCCAGGACGAGTACGCGGAGATAATCAAGCAGATCGGCTACCTGGAGGACCTGCTGGCTAACCCGCGCAAGATCGACTACCTGATCCGGGACGATGCTCAGGACATCAAGAAGCGGTTCGGGGATGACCGGAGAACGCAGATCATGGATCAGGAGGCGGAGGAGTTCTCCGAGGATGATCTGGTGGCGCACCAGGACGTGGTGGTCACGCTGTCCACCCACGGCTACGTGAAGAGGCTGCCCCTGGACACCTATCGCGCCCAGCGCCGCGGCGGTCGCGGCATTACCGGTATGAAGACCCGTGAGGACGATGCCGTCCGCCACCTCCTAGTCGCCGATACCCACAACGACCTCCTCTTCTTCACCGACCGGGGGCGCTGCTTCCAGATCAAGACGTATGAGCTGCCCGATGCGACCCGCACGGCCCGAGGCATCCCAGTCATCAACCTCGTATCCGTCGACCAGCGGGAGTGGGTGACGGCGGTGGTGCGCCTGCCCAGGGACCTGGCGCGGGACTACCTGGTGATGGGCACGAAGCGTGGAGAGGTGAAGAAGACCCCCCTCAAATACTTCGCCAACGTCCGCCGCGGCGGCCTCAACGCCATGGATCTGGAGACTGACGACGAGCTGGTCTCCGTGAAGCAGGCCAGCGATGACGATAACGCCATAATCGTCACCGGACAGGGGCAGTCCATTCGCTTCTCCGTGGGCGCGCTCCGCTCGGCCTCCCGCCAGTCCGGCGGGGTCCGCGGCATCAGGCTCGGCAAGGGCGACCGGGTGGTGACGCTGGAGATCGCCAAGCCCAACGAGGCGATGCTGGTCGTCACCAAACAGGGGTTTGGCAAGCGCACGCCTGTCGGCGACTACCCGCTCCAGGGCCGCGGCGGGCAGGGCGTAATCACCTTCAAGACCACCCCTAAGACGGGAGACCTCGTCTCCGCCCGGATGGTCAACCCCACTCAGGAGCTGATGCTAATCTCGGTGGGCGGGATCGTCCTCCGCACGGAGGTGGAGCAGATCTCCCTCCAGGGGCGGCCCACCTCGGGTGTTACCCTGATGGATATGGAGGATGGGGACGCTGTGGCCTCCGTCACCGTCATCGACATGACTGCCGGCTACAAGGAAGAGGCTTCGCTACCCACCGGCGCGAGCGTGAGGCCGAAGGGGGCGGATGGCGGCAAGCGTCGGGCTGGGACGAAGCGGCCTGCAGGCGCCAAGGCCACCGGAGGGAAGCGCACGCCGTCCGCCAAGACGAAGACGGCTTCTTCCGCAGCCTCCGCGAAGGGCAAGAAGCCGGTGGGAAAGGCCAGCAAAACCACTCCCACCAAGTCCCGCAAGACGGCCCCATCTGCTAAGGCGCAGGCTAGGAAGCCCAGCTCCCGCCCGGCCAAGCCCTCAGCCCGGCCTCAGCGGAAGCCTCCGCGCAAGGGCCGCTAGGCGTGTCAGCCGTCCTGGAGAGGCTCCGCGAGATGGGACTGGAGTTGCCCTCGCGGCGCTCTGCGGGCCAGTATGTGGGCGCCGTACGCAGCGGGAACCTGGTGTTCGTGTCCGGGGCGGGGCCGGTAGGCCCTGAGGGGATGGTCACCGGGAAGCTGGGCGTGGAGCTGGATGTGGAGGCGGGGAAGGAGGCGGCCCGGCTGTGCGCCCTGAGCTGCCTCAGCGCCCTCCAGGAGACGATCGGCGATCTGGACAAGGTCACCCGCATCGTCAAGCTGCTCGCCTTCGTGAACAGCGGCCCCGGCTTCAGTCAGCAGCACGTAGTGGTGGACGGGGCGTCCTCCTTCCTGCTATCGTTGTTCGGTGATAGAGGCGCTCACGCCCGCAGCTCCGTTGGGGTGGCGGAGCTACCGTTCAACATACCGGTGGAAGTGGAGATGATCGTGGAGGTGGTGGGCTGATGAGCCGGAGGTCGCGGCGATGAAGCAACGAGGAACCGACATCTTCTCCGACTTCGAGCGCATCCGCGAGCGCATGGAGCAGGCTTGGCGACAGGTCCTCGGCCCGCCCGGCGCGCCCCGCTTCTCCGCCCCTCTCATCGAGGTGTCCGTCGACGTATACGAGACGGAGCGGGAGGTGGTGGTGCTGGCGGAGATCGCCGGCATCTCGGAGGGTGAGGTGGAGATCGCGGTAGACGGGAAGGTACTCACCCTCAGCGGGGAGCGAAAACCCGGCACGGGACTGCCCGGACGTCTCTATTCACAGATGGAGATCTGCCACGGCCCGTTCCGCCGCGAGCTGCTCCTTCCCTCTGAGGTCGACCCAGATGAAGCGCGGGCGAGGTACTCCCAGGGCATGCTGGAGATCGTATTGCCGAAGGTCAGCCGCCGCATAAACCGGCAAGTGAAGTTCGTCGTCAGCTAACGCAGCCGGCCTCCTCAGTCGGCGTGCGGGCAATAGGGCGGTTATGAGCGAAGAGAAGCAGTCCGAACAAGAGCAGGACCTGCCGCTGCCGCTTACTCCCCCGGGGGAGAAGCCCCAGGTCCGCGTGCCTGAAGCGATCCCGGTCATCGGCAGCGGCTCCACGGTGATGTATCCGCAGCAGCTCATGCCGGTGCTGGCGACCGAGGAGAAGGATATCAAGGCGATCGACGATGCCGCCGCCGCCGACGTGAAGGTGCTGGGCCTGTTCGCTCAGAAGCCCGGCCCGGGGGAAGGCAGCTACGAGGGCGAGCTACAGCGCATCGGCACTGCCGCCACGATCGTGCGCATGGCCAAGGCCCCGGACGGCTCCGTCCACGCAATCCTCCAGGGCGTCGCCCGTATCCGGCTGGAGGAGATGGAGCAGTCCCAGCCGTGGATGCGTGGCCGCGTGAAGCGGCTGGAGGACAAGGTGAAGGACGGCCTGGAGACGGAGGCGATAATGCGTAACGCCGTGGCCGTCTTCCAGCGGGTGGTGGAGATGTCAGAGGCGCTGCCCAAAGAGTTGGGTACAGCCGTGGACAACGTCTCGGAACCCTCAGCCCTGGCGGACTTCATCGCCGCCAACATCCACATAACACCGGAGCAGCGGCAGCAGGTGCTGGAGGAGCTGGACGTTAGCAAGCGTCTGCAGGTCGTGCTGGACCTGCTCCACCATGAGCAGGACGTGCTGGAGGTGGAGTCCAAGATACAGTCCAGCGTGCGTGGAGAGCTGGACAAGAAGCAGCGGGAGTTCATCCTGCGGGAGCAGATGAGGGCGATCCAGAAGGAGCTAGGCGAGGGAGAGATCACGCCGGAGCTGAGCGAGCTGAAGCAGCGACTGGATGAGGCTGACCTGCCGGAAGAGGCCCGTAAAGAGGCCGACCGGGAGATGCAGCGCCTGACGACTATCCCCTCCATCTCGCCGGAGTACCAGGTGGCGCGCACCTACCTGGAGTGGATAGCCGACCTGCCCTGGAGCGTCAGCACGGAGGACAACCTGGACATCGCCCGCGCGGAGGAGACGCTGAACGAGGACCACTACGGCCTGGACAAGGTGAAGCAGCGCATCCTGGACTTCCTGGCGGTGCGCCAGCTCAGGGCGGGGGACACCCGCGGCCCGATCCTCTGCTTCGTGGGGCCTCCGGGCACTGGCAAGACGTCACTGGGCCAGTCCATCGCACGGGCGCTGGGCCGCAAGTTCATCCGCATGTCCCTGGGCGGCATCCGCGACGAGGCGGAGATCCGCGGCCACCGACGCACCTACGTAGGAGCCCTGCCCGGTCGCATCCTCCAGGAGCTCCGACGCTGCGGCTCCAACAACCCGCTGTTCATGCTGGACGAGGTCGACAAGCTTGGGGTGGATTTCCGCGGCGACCCGGCCTCGGCGTTGCTGGAGGTGCTGGATCCGGCCCAGAACCACACCTTCAGCGACCACTACCTCGACGTGGCATTCGATCTGTCCAAGGTGTTCTTCATCACCACCGCCAACCTCCAGGA
>JADFNQ010000141.1 GCA_022563285.1 Chloroflexota bacterium
GCCAGTTCTTCATCGACCTGACAGACGGAGAGTTCGAGGGCAGCGTGTTCGGCGAGGTGGTGGAGGGGCAGGAGATCCTGGAGTCACTGGAACAGCGGGTACCCTGTTTCGGCGCTGAGCCCAGCGATTCCAACCCCTGCCAGACGGAAGAAGAGCTACCGCCGCCGCTCACCATCCTGGACGTTGTAGTCCAGCCGGCCTAGCGCCGTCAGTAAATAACGAACAAGGCCGACCGCGAGTGAGCGGTCGGCCCTTTGCTATCTAGTGAGTTCGGCCTAGACCTTCTTCTCTCCGGACGTCTCGGCCGTTGCCTTCTCCTCTTCCGACTCCTTCTCGGACTCTTTCTCGGACTCCTTATCGCCTTCCTTCACTTCGCGGCGGAATTCCCGTATGCCGCGGCCTATGGCGCCGCCGATGTCGCCGATGCGGGTGGCGCCGAACAGGACGACGACTATGGCGAAGATGATGATTAGCTCCGCTGGGCCCAGGCTCTGAAAAACGAGAAACGGCATAACAATCGCCTCCTACACCTCAATCCCAGGATACCACACCCAGCCACGCTGACAACAACGGGTCAGGCTGCCGCCCGTTCGATAAAGAACATGAGCGCCACAAACAGCACTGATAGGCCCAATGCGGGCAGGCCTACTTGCCAGACGCCTGCCACGAAGAAGAAGATAGCGATTGCGCCCGAGATGGACATCCCGGTTACGACGACGATCCGGGCGACGACGACGAGTATCGAGACCGGTTGGGCCGGCGGCGGGCTTTCTTCCATCTATTCCCTAGATGGAATTATCGCCCCCAGGAGGTCGAGCATCAACCGCGCGGCGATGCGAGCGGTAACGTCAGCGGTATCGTAGGTCGGGTTCAGCTCGCAAACGTCGAAGGCGATGATCCGTGTCCGCCCGGCGAGGAGGAGGAGCGCCTCCTTGAGCTGGTAGTAGCCGATGCCGCCGGGCTCAGGGAAGCCGGTGCCGGTCGCCACCGCTGGGTCCAAAACATCGATGTCGATAGTGACGTAGGTATCGCCGTTGAGGTGCACGTCGGCCAGGGCGCCGTCCACGCCCTCGCGGACGATGCGTTCGCTGGTGACGATCTGCACGCCGTCGCGCCGGGCCGCCTCCCAGGGCTCGGTGTGCTCCAGCGCCCCCCGCAGGCCGATCTGGATGACCTGCCTGACGAAGGGCAGCTCGCTGACCCGACGCATCTGGTTGTCGTGGGAGAAGCGCTGGCCGAACTTCTCGTCGGTGTAGTCCTGGTGCGCGTCGAACTGGACGACGGTGAGCGACCGGTCCTCGAAGGCACGCACCAGAGGTAAGGTGATGGCGTGATCTCCGCCCACGAACACCGGGACCCGGCAGCGTGAACGGACAAGAGCCGCCGCCTCGGTGATGCGCCGGAAGTTCTCCTGCAACTCCAGGGTGCGGATGTCCACGTCGCCCATGTCCGTCATGGAGACGCCACGGAGGATGCGCTCTCCCCGCTCCGCGTCCAGCCAGCCCTGCCCACCGGCAGGCAGGCTCTCGTCCCCGTCCACGGGCTGGAAGCGCATGGAGGCGTCACGGAGGGCGGCGGGGCCGAAGCGGGCGCCGGGGCGGTCGTTGGTGGCCTGGTCAAAGGGAACGCCGAGGAAGGCGACGTCGGCACGGGCGGCCGTGGGGTCGTTGGCGAGCGGCGCGCCAAAGAAGGTGTTCCAGCCACGACGGATGGGGACGCTCACGGTCGCTTCCTTCCGGGCGATGAGCGATTGAGTGAAGGCGTGAGTGGTCGCTGGCGGGCGCGGGCCCGCTTCGCCTTCTCCTGGACGTGGGGAGGGGCCGGCCGCCGTCGCGGCCCGCTTTGTCTGGTAGCCATGCTGTTACCTGTCTATCTGCGCCTTCTGCAGCCGGCCGGAGTAGTCGATGTACACGGACTTCCACTCGCTGTAGGAGTCGAGGGCCGCCGTGCCGGCCTCGCGGTGGCCGTTGCCGGTGCCGCGGGTGCCGCCGAAGGGGAGATGCACCTCGGCGCCGATGGTGCCGGCATTTATATAGACGATGCCGGTGGTGATCTGTTCCATCGCCTTGAACGCCTTACTGACATCGCGGGAGAAGATTGAGGAGACCAACCCGTAGGCGACATCGTTGTTGATGGAGACCGCCTCGTCCAGGTCGGAGACGGGGATGACGTCGGTGACGGGCCCGAATATCTCCTCCTGGGCGATGCGCATCTGGGGGTTGACGTCCGTGAACACGGTGGGCTGGAAGAAGTAGCCTTTGTCCAGGCTATCGCCGGCGGCGCGGGCGCCGCCGACGGCTACGGCGGCGCCCTCCTTACGGCCGATCTCCATGTAGCGCTGGACCTTCTCCAGCTGGGAACGGTTGACCACCGGGCCGACGTCCGTCGTTTCGTCCAGGCCGTCGCCGAGGCGGAGGGAAGCGGCGCGGGCCACGAGCTTGTCGGTGAAGGTGTCGAGGACGCCCCTCTGGACGATCATACGGCTGGCGGCGGTGCAACGCTGGCCGCTGGTGCCGAAGGCGCTCCAGACGGCGCCCTCGATGGCGAGGTCGATGTCGGCGTCGTCGAGGACGATGATGGCGTTCTTGCCGCCCATCTCCAGGTGCACCCGCTTGCCGTTCGCGCCGCAGTAGGAGGCGATCTCGCGGCCCACCTCGATGGAGCCGGTGAAGGAGACCATCACCACGCGCGGGTCGCGGACGAGGGCGGCGCCGGCGTCGTCCTCGCCGAACAGGAGGTTGACGACGCCGGGGGGCAGGCCCGCTTCCTCCAAGATGCGCAGGAGGTTCGCGGCGCTGATGGGGGAGTAGGGAGAGGGCTTGAAGACGACGGTGTTCCCGGCGACAAGCGCGGGCATGAGCTTCCAGCAGGGGATGGCAATGGGGAAGTTCCAGGGGGTGATGGCGGCGACGATCCCGTGCGGCTGGCGCACGGCCATAGTGAACTTATCGGGCAGTTCCGAGGGAACGACCTGGCCGAACATGCGGCGCCCCTCGCCGGCGGCGTAGTAGGTCATGTCGATCGCCTCCTGGACGTCGCCCCGGGCCTCCTTCAGCACCTTGCCCATCTCGATGGTGACGTCGCGGGAGAGCTCCTCCTTGCGGGCGAGCATCATCTCGGCAGCGCGGAAGAGGATCTCGGCGCGCTGGGGCGCGGGGGTGGCGCGCCAGCGGGGGTAGGCCTGGGCTGCGGCGGCGACGGCGTCGGCTACGTCGTCCGGGCCGGAGTCGGGGAAGCTACCGATGGTCTCGCCGTTAGCGGGGTTCTCGCGCTGGAACCACTTATCGCTTCGGGGAGTAGACCAGCGGCCGCCGATATAGTTCTGGTAGGTGTTGGCCATTGCGCACCTCCAGCCTGCCTGCCGGCAGGCAGGCTACACATCTATCTTAGCACCGCGGAGGGGTGGGCGGGGTCTGGGCGATGCAAGCCGCGCCCCCGCATTTAAGCAGGGGCGCGCGGCAGCGATGCTATGCGGATACTGGAGTCAGTCGACCGGCTCCCACCGGTTCCACAAGCCCGGCAGGTCTCCCTCTTCGTCCTCTGCGTCTACGGAGGGCGAGTAGGTGTAAACGGCCGCGTCGTCCCCCCGACGACGGAAGACCGTGAGTTCACCGTCGAAGTCGATGTCCGCCTCCGAGGCTGCACCAAGTTTGGTCAAATCATCAAAGATGAGGTCGGCCCGAAGGACCTCGCGCAGCTGGTAGCGCTGCCCCTCGAAGGTCATAAAGACATTGGGCGCCACGAAGCCGGACGACGTTGGATCGCCGCCGGACGGCTCTTCGCCCGGCGCATCTACGACCAGCTCCCACCTTAGCCACAGCGCCGTCACGTCCTCCTCTTCGCTCTCTCCGTCCACCGCCGGCGAGTGTGTATAGACGGCGGAGTCGTCGCCCTGACGACGGTAAACGGTGAGCTCACCGTCGAAGTCGATGTCCGCCTCTAACGCTGCGCCAATTTCGGTGAAATCATCGGAGATGAGGTCGGCCTGAAAGACGTCCCCTAGCTGGTAGCGCTGACCCTCCAAGGTCAGAAAGGTGTTGGGCGCCACGAAGCCAGACGACGTTGGCTCGCCGTCGCCGGATGGCTGATCCGAGGTTTCGGAGCCGGAGTCATCGCTGCTTGGAACGGCGGGCGTGGAGTCGCTGCCGCAGGCCGCCGCGATCAACGCCAGGGAGGAGATGGCCGCCAGGAATACGATTAGCCACCGTTGACGCATGAACATACCTCCTGAGTTTGCAACTGTCGTGTCACACGTTTAGACGGAGGCGAAGGCGAAAAAGTTCCGCGGCGGCCTAGGCCGGCTTCTCGGCGACGATGGAGGCGATCTGCTGGGTGAAGAGGATCGTGTCGTCCACGGGACGGATTTGAAGGCCGCTGAGGTCGGCCTCGACGGCGCCGACCA
>JADFNQ010000142.1 GCA_022563285.1 Chloroflexota bacterium
TGCTGTCCAAGGGCGATTCCGCCACCGTTAGCGTCCTCTCCCTGGGCTCGCACACGGGGACGCACGTGGACGCGCCCTCGCACTTCCTGGACGGCGGCCCCGGCGTGGAGAGCCTGCCGCTGGACGCCCTGGTGGGCGCGGCGTACGTGGCGGAGTTCGGCGGCGAGAGCCACATCACGGCGGCGGACCTGGACTCCATGACGATCCCGGCGGACTGCCAGCGACTCCTGTTCAAGACAAGCAACGGCCGCTTCTGGGAGGACTCCGCGTTCCACACGGAGTTCATCGCCCTGGCCCCCGACGCCGCGAGGGCGCTGGCCGAGCGGGGCCTAAAGCTGGTAGGGATCGACTACCTGTCCATCGAGAAGTTCCGCGCCCGGCCGCACGAGGTGCACCAGACGCTGCTGGCCAGCGGGGTGGTGATCCTGGAGGGGGTGGACCTGCGCCGGGTGGCCCCAGGCGAATACCTGCTGGTCTGCGCGCCGCTGAACGTGGTGGGCGCCGAGGGCGCACCCGCCCGCGCCTTCCTCATCGAGCAGGCACTCTAGTCCCAGACGGCGACTGATGTGAACGGAACCCCGCGGGAATGATCCCGCTCTGCGATTATTAGGCCGTCCTTCACCACCTCGACCCCATTACGGTGAAGCAGGGAGGGGATGATGGGGCGCCCATCCCCTCCCTGTCGTGTGGATCACCGCCTCGTCGTAGAGTTTCAGCGACGAGCACAGCGTTGGTCTAGGTCGTCACTATGTGCGTGATGCGGTTGGCCTGCGCTACCAGGCCGTCCACGGGAGAGTGCTCGGCCAGTTTCTTGATGATCTCCAGTTTCTCCGGAGTGAGGCCCTCGCCCTTGACCTTGATCTCGGCCCGCAGGTTCTGCATGCAAGCGGTGTGCTCCTCCGGCCCCCGCAGCTCAAACAGCACATCGGGGTTGACATCGGTGCTCACTGTCACCTCTAGGTCGTCCAGCTTGATGCCATGGCGGTAAGCGTTGAAAGTGATTGAGTTCACCACACACGCTGCCATGGCGCCCAACGCCATCTCCACCGGCTCCTGACGGTCGGTGGGGCCGACCATTCCCACTGCTTCCTCCACCTCTTTCCATGCGCCGTATGCTGTCGTGTACTGTCTGGTCGGGCGGTCGATATTTTCGCGGTTAAGCTTGTAAGGGCCGATGTGGACGGTGGCGCGTCCCATCTCCCCCTCCCATAGGGCCTTGGCCTTCAGACCCAAGATCACGGGGTCCTTCTGCTGAGCGCTGCGAAACTCCTCCAGCTTCCCGGTATCTACTCCGGCGACGATCTTGCCTTCAGCCACGTTTACCTCCTTCTGCCTTCACACGATCCAGTTTGTTGGCGCATGGTCTTGCCACGCTGGTAGGAGACCGCGTTTGAAATACCACCCCCTTTCAGCACACCGTTGGCGCGCGCGATTCAGGAAATAAGGATGCATCGGGCTACCGGTACGGTTAAACGAGAAGGAAATGGTGCCCGCCATACGACGTAGTATACGACCAAAGTCTGGTGGGAGATTCAGATCGTGCAGGTCAAGGTAAAGGATGTGTCCTGGACCAGCGATCCTTCAGCCAAGGAACGGTCGTATATCAAGTAGCGCTCTCGGAGTTTCATCGCCGCACCCCCGCGAGATTAAGACTCGAGGGCGCTTCGCTTTTCCCCAGAGGACCCCCCTGCTGTCCGGCGCCCAGCGCAGGCCTGTCACTGGCTGGCGGTGGTGGCGATGAACGCCGCGCTGTTTGCCCAGTCCTGGTAGCTCCGTGCCCCTGGCCATCGACCGGACGATAGCGATGGCTGCGGGGCCACCTGCGGATGGCTATGGCCTAAAGGGAATGCGTTTGACACCGTGTACGATAATCTCTACTGTTATGCCAACGTGGCGAGGTCATAGCAGCTTCGCCGTACGATAATCGGAAACGTCCGAAGCATAATGTGAGAATACTCCGATGCTCGATCAATACAGCAAGATCCTTGTGACCGGAGGCGCGGGGTTCATTGGCTGCCACCTGGTCAGCGCCCTCCTGGCTCTAGAGAAGAACGTCGTCATCCTCGACAACCTCTCCACAAGCTTGGACGGAGCAACCCCGCCGGGCGCCACGCTAGCACGAGCTGATATACGGGATCCCGGACAGGTGGCGGATGTAGTAAAGGGTGCAGAACTGATCTTTCATACCGCTGCCAACGCCAACGGCACCCTCTCCGTCGAAGACCCCCGGTTCGATTTTGAGACGAATGCCCGGGGAACGTTTAACGTTTTAGAGGCCGCGCTTGCCACTGGAACAAAAAGATTCGTCTATGTTTCCTCCGCATCCGTTTACGGGAGACCTGAGCGATTTCCCATGGCGGAAGATCACCCACTATCGCTATTTATGCCCTATGGGGCGTCCAAGCTAACGGGGGAGCTGTATTGCCGCTCGTTCTTTGCGTCGTTCGGTTTGTCAGTGGTAATGGGGAGACCATTCCCCGTCTATGGCCCCGGAGAAAACCCGAAAACGTCCATGGTGGAGGTCTCGCGATACCTGCGTTGGCATCTGAACCAGAAGCCAATTCAAGTCGTCGGTGACGCGGGCCGAAAAACGAGGGACTTCGTTCACGTGAGTGATCTCGTCCAGGCCCTGCTCTTGCTTGCGGATAAGGCTGACGCCGGTGAGGTCTTCAACATAGGGTCAGGTGAGGAGATCTCCATGCGGGAGCTGACAGAGGTCATTGGATCCGTCACGGGCCGGACGGCTGTCGTCGATGAGCTCTCCAGGGTCACAGAGGATACCTATCGCCTGGTGCCTGACATTTCGAAAATCAAGACCCTGGGCTACGTACCCAGGATGTCTATTGAGGAGGGAACGAAGCAGCTGGCTGAGGAGCTGGGAGAAAATCCGGAGCTGCCAAGCGGGACGACGATCTTCAAGAAGGGACAACAGGCTGAGAAGTAGCGGCCTGGCCTGCGCCTCGCCGACCAGTGGACGAGCGACGAGTACGACGACCGTCACGTGACGGTCGCTGTGCACACCTGGACGCTGCTTGTATTAGCTCACGCGGAGGCCAGATGCCCGCAGTGCTGGTCACCGGCCCGCCCGGCTGCGGCAAGACGACCCTCATCCGCGGGGCGGTGGCGGAGCTGGGGGTTGCCGCAGCCGGCTTCTACACGGAGGAGATCCGCTCCCATTCGACAGGCTTAGGGCAGGCCGCCGGACGACGCCAGGGGTTCGCGCTGGTCACCCTGGACGGACGCCGCGCCACCCTCGCCTCGGTGGGAATACGCGGCCCGCATCGCGTCTCCAGGTACGGGGTCGACGTGGCGGCGCTGGAGCGGGTGGGTCTGCCGGCCCTGGAGGGCACTACCGATGCAAAGCTGCTGGTCATCGATGAGATCGGCAAGATGGAGCTTTTCTCCCAGCGGTTTCAGGAAGCGGTGCTGCGCGCTCTGGGAGGCGGGAGGCCGGTGCTGGCCTCCATCATGCTCTCGCGCCACCCGTTCGCGGAGCCCCTGAAGTCGCGGGGCGACGTCCGCCTCGTCCACCTGACGCCGGAGCACGCGTATTCGGCTGATGGCGACGTGACAGGGCAACTGGTATATGTCAATTACGGCGTCCCCGAAGATTATGACATACTCGATGAGTTGGGGATCGATGTGGCGGGTAAAATCGTTATCGTTCGGTATGGGCGAAGCTGGCGAGGGATTCGTCAGGTTGTCTCTTGGGGTCCTCGTGTTCATGCTTTCGCTCTACTACCTCCGGGGAGGGGCAAGGATGGAATGGCCCCGGGTAGAGCGGGTAGACCGCTTCACCGCCTGGCTACAGCTCACCCAACCGTACTATGAAAGCTCCACGAAGCGGATCACCGAGTATCGCGTGACCAGGGCTGGACTGGGCGTTGTGGCCATGGTTGGCGTGGGCCTGATCTCCGGATTTTTTGGCCTGGGAGCGGGTTGGGCAGTGGTCCCCACGATGAACCTCATAATGGGGGTCCCGCTCAAGGTGGCCGCTGCCAACAGTGGAATCATAATCGGCATGGGGGACAGCATGTCCGTCTGGCCGTATATCCTCGCCGGGGCAGTAATCCCACTGTTCGCCGCCCTCTGGTTGGCGGGGCAGGTTGTGGGAGGGCTGGTAGGGGCCCAGATGCTGATCAGGGTGAGAGCCGGATCGATAAGGATGGTCATGATCGGCGTGCTCCTATTCGCAGGTTTCGGGTTGATGGTAAGAGGTCTGACAACCCTGGGATACATGCCCGTGGTGCCGGACGCGGTTTTCGCTGGTGTGCTGCTGCTTGTCACGGCCGGGGTGGCACTGGGCCTGACAGGCAAACTCGCGGTTCCCGGCATCAGGAGGTAACCAGATGGAGAAGTCGAAAGCCCCCGACCCGCA
>JADFNQ010000143.1 GCA_022563285.1 Chloroflexota bacterium
GATCGCGAAGGCGCCGTCGCGCTTCTCCTTGCCCCACTTCCGGGCCAGCTTGATGCAGCCCTCCACGGCCTCCGCGCCGCTGTTGCAGAAGAACACCTTGTCCATGGCGGTGTGCTCGCACAGGAGCTGGGCCAGCTTGACCTGGGGCACCGTGTAGTAGTAGTTGGACACGTGCATCAGGGATGCGGCCTGCTCCTGCACCGCCTTCACCACCTCCGGGTGGCAGTGCCCCAGGCTCACCGCCGCGATCCCCGCCACGCAGTCCAGGTATTCGCGGCCGTCCTCGTCCCAGACGCGGCTCCCCTCGCCCCTAACCAGCGTGACCGGCAGCCGCTTGCCTACGGGGAAGAAGTACCGGCTCTCCAGTTCGGCCCAGTTCTCGCTCATAGCGCTCCGTTCATCCTACCACTGTGCCCGTTCTCTCTTCGATAGCCTCCCGCAGGGCGCCGGCCCGGCGGCCGTCGGCGATTATGCTGCGGCAGCCGGACGACGCGGCCAGGAGACACGCTTCCACCTTGGGGATCATCCCCCCCTGTATGAAGCCGGCGTCGGTCAGGGAGCGGGCCCCAGCCGGGGAGAGCGACGCCACCGTCTCTCCGTCCTCGCCGCGGATACCGGGCACGTCGGTGAGGAAGACCAGCCAGCGGGCGGCCAGCGCCTTCGCCACCGCGCCCGCGGCGGTGTCGGCGTTGATGTTCAGCAGCTGCCCCGTCGGCGACTCGCCCTGCCACTGGACGGCGATGGGCGCCACCACCGGCACGAACCCGTCGTCCAGCAGGTCCAGCAACAGCCGCGTATCTACCTCCGCCACCTCTCCCACGTACCCCAGCTTCTCGTCCAGCAGCCGCGCCTTGAGCAGGCCGCCGTCCGCGCCCGACACGCCCACCGCGCGGCCCCCGGCCGCAGTCAAAGCCGCGACCAGCCGCTTGTTGACCAGCCCCGCCAGCACCGCCACCACCACCTCCAGCGTCCGTGCGTCCGTCACTCGCAGCCCCCGCTCGAAGCGGGTGGGCACACTGTGCACCTTCAGCCAGTCGCTGATCAGGGCGCCACCCCCGTGCACGACCACGGGCCGCAACCCCCGGCGCTGCTGGGCCACGATATCCTCCAGCGTCGTGTCGTCGGCGCCCAGCGTGGACCCGCCTATCTTCGCGACCAAGACGTCAGACATGGCTGTTCTTAGCCTCCAACAGATGGACAGAGGCAGCGCATCGTCCGTTACGTCGTGTACAGGCTGTTGAGGCGCACGTACTCCTCCGTTAGGTCCGAGCCCCAGGCCGTGGCGGTGTGCTCGCCCAGGCCCAGCTCCACCCGAAAGCGCACCTCCCGCGCCTCGAACCACGGTTTGGCCTGTCCCTCCTCCATCGGCTGCGGCGAGCCGTCCTTCAAGAGGCAGAGCTCGCGGCCCTCGACGTCCACCAGCCAGAGGCCCGTCTTCGCCTCCTCCATGCGGCAGCCGGAGTTGCCCACCGCCGCCAGCACGCGGCCCCAGTTGGGGTCGTGGCCGTACACCGCCGTCTTCACCGCCAGCGACCGCACGACCTCCCGCGCCGCCAGGCGGGCGTCCTCCACCGAGGCCGCGCCCACGACCGTGGTTTCGATCACCTTCGTCCCGCCCTCGGCGTCAGCGACGATCGCCTTCGCCAGGTCGGTGCACATGTGGGTCAGCGCCGATGCGAAAACGGACTCCACCGGGTGCCCCTCGCCTATCTCCTCCCCACCCGCCTGACCGTTCGCCAGCACCACCACCATGTCGTTTGTGCTGGTATCGCTGTCCACATCGATCATGTTAAAGGAGACGCCCACCGCCTCCTTCAGAGCACGGGACAGGAACGTCGCCGCCACCGGGGCGTCCGTCGTGAGGAAGGCGAGCATCGTCGCCATGTTGGGATGGATCATCCCCGCCCCCTTGCAGGCCCCGCCCAGCGTGTACTCCCCGAACCGCACCGCCGACTGCTTGGGCCGGGTGTCCGTGGTCATGATCCCCTGGGCGAACGCTAGCCCGCCGGGGGCCGACAGCTCCACCACCTCTATGCCGTGGCGCATCCGCTCCATGGGCAGGAACGTGCCGATGACGCCAGTAGAGGCGATCACGACCGCGTGCGGGTCCAGCCCCAGCTTAGCGGCTGCCAGCTGCGCCATCTCCACCGCGTCACGTGTCCCCTGCTCTCCGGTGGCGGCGTTGGCGCAGCCGCTGTTGGCGATCACCGCCTGCGCCGCACCATCGGCCAGGTGCTTGCGGGTGATCACCACCGGGGCGGCCACCACGTTGCACTGCGTGTACACGCCAGCCACCGCACACGGCGCCTCCGAGTACAGCAACGCCACGTCCAGCTTGTCCCAGTCCGGCCGAATACGGGCGCGCACCGCCCCCGCTACGAACCCCCTGGCGCTGGTCAGGCCGCCCTCGGCCACCGCCTCAATCCCCTCGCTCATAGCTGCCTCAGAATACACGACCCCTCCTCCTACGGGTAGACCGCTACGGGTATACCGCCGGGGACTCCAGGCCGGTCGTCTCCGGCAACCCCAGCATCGCGTTCATGTTCTGGACCGCCTGGCCGGCCGCGCCCTTCACCAGGTTATCGATGACGCTGACCACCACCAGCCGCTCCGTCCTGGTATCGACGGTGGGGTATACCAGGCACATGTTGCTTCCGGACACCTGCTTCGTGGCCGGCGGCGACTCCACCACCCGCACGAACGGTTCGCCCTTGTAGAACTCGCGGTACAGCTCGCGCGCCTCCTCCCCGCTGCGCACCGTCCCCTGCAGCATCGAGCCGTAGCAGGTGGAGAGTATGCCCCGAGTCATCGGGACCAGGTGCGGCGTGAACGTCACCCTGAGTCTCGGCGGCTCCTGCGCCTCCTTGCCCGGCCACATGGCGGCGAGCTCCTGCACGATCTCCGGCAGGTGGCGGTGGCCATCCAGCCCGTACGCCGACACGCTCTCGTTCGCCTCCGCGAAGTGGTAAGCGAGGTCCATGCTGCGACCGGCGCCGGACACGCCGGACTTGGAGTCGATTATCAGTTCCGGGCCGACGATCCCCTCCTTCACCGCCGGCGCCAGCGCCAGCAGAGCGCCCTCCGGGTAGCAGCCGGGGTTGGCGACGAGCCGCGAGGACTGCACCGCCTCCCGGTTCAGCTCCGTCAGCCCGTAGGCCGCCCGCGACAGCAGCTCCGGCGCCGGGTGCTCCTGCCCGTACCATTGGGCGTACTCCTGAGGGTCTCGCAGGCGGAAGTCTGCGCTTATGTCGACCACGGGCACGCCGGCGCGCACCAGCGGCGCCAGCGCCTCCGCGCTTGCTGCGTGGGGCAGCGCCGAGAAGACGAAATCGACATCGCCCAGCTCCTCGGTGATGGTCAGGTCGTAGGAGGCGAGGTGGGGGAACACATCGGCCAGGGGCTTACCGGCGGCGCTGCGGCCGCTGACGCCGGTCAGTTGCGCCTCCGGGTGGGCGTAGAGCAGCCGCGCCAGCTCCGCGCCGGCGTAACCGGTGACGTTTATGATCCCTACCCTGACCATCGCGCTCCTCCCAAAAAGCGAATCGCCCCACCACTTGCAGCGGTGGGGCTTCCGGTCGTGCTCTTGTCTCGGTTGCTAGCGACTGCCCGCGGGCACAGGGAACCCACCGCCGAACGAACGTCGCGGTCGCGGCTGGGCGGCCCTGATACTCAGCGCAGTCATGATGGCGACAGGATACGTATTTGCAGGGCGAGTGTCAAGCCTACTCCGCGCTCCGCCGCTTGGCCCGCTTCGTCGCCAGGTACAGCGGCGCCGTGGGGCAGCGATCGTTCAGGGGACACTCCGCACACAGGGGGCGCTGCGCCCGGCAGAGCTGCCGACCGTGCTTGATCAGCGACACGTGGAACGGGTAGACCTCCTCGGGGGCGAGCACCGCCTCCAGAACGTCGTGCGCCTCCGCGGCGCCCGTCTTGGCCGGCACCAGCCCCAGCCGCTGCCCCACCCGCTGCACGTGCGTATCCACCGGCAGCGCCGGCCTCCCCAGTGCGAACATCAGCACGCAGGCCGCCGTCTTCGGCCCCACCCCCGGCAGCGACCGCAGCCACCCCTTCGCCTCCGCCAGCGGCGTCTCCCGCAGGAACGACAGGTCGAACGATCCGATTCGGCCCCACACCTCCTCCAGGATCGCCTTGATCCGCGGGGCCTTGGTCGTCGCCAGCCCCCCCGCCCGGATCTCCCTCTCGATCTCCCGTGGCGCGGCCGCCATCAGCTCCTCCCAGCTAGGGAACCGGGAGACGAGCCGCATGAACGCCCGTCCGGAGTTCGTGTCGGACGTGTTCTGCGAGAGGATGGTGAGCACCAGCTCCGTCATCCCGTCCCCGTGAGGCCGCCACACCGGCCGCCCGTACAGAGCCGAC
>JADFNQ010000007.1 GCA_022563285.1 Chloroflexota bacterium
AAGCGTCCCTTCTCTTCCACCGGCTGCACCAGCTCGATGAAGGCGTCCCCCACCGGCAGGCGGGCGACGTCGAAGCCGGAGCCCAACGGCCGGCTGACCCGCTCCTCCACCCGCAGGCCCAGGTTGCGCTCCCACTTGGCGGCGGCGTCCGCCAGGTCCTCGGTGGCTATCACTACGTGGTCTATGCGTTTGAATGTGGCCATCGTCCTACTCCACGGGCGTCGCCAGCTCGACGAGGACGCCGCGGCTGGCCTTGGGGTGAAGGAAGCAGATCATGCCCGCCAGGCCGCGACGGGGCTGCTGGTCCACCAGCTCCACGCCCTTCGCCTTAAGCCCCTCCAGCTCGGCGGCGACGTCCGGGGTCTGGAAGCAGACGTGATGCAGCCCCTCTCCCTTGCGCTCCAAGAAGCGCCCCACCGGGGACTCCGGCGACAGCGGCTCCAGCAGCTCGATCTCGCTCCCGCCGATGGTGAGGAGGGCGGCCTTCACCCCCTGCTCCTCCACCGTGGCGGACGCCTTCACCGGCAGGCCCAGCGTCTCGCTGTAGAACTTCAGCGCCTCGTCAAGGCTACGGACGGCGACGCCAACGTGGTGGATCTTCTCGATCATATCCCCTCCCTCTTGCGCCACTCCCGGATGTCGTCGGCGTGGTGCCGCTCACCCTCGGCCAGGCCGTTGACCAGCATAGACGCCAGTTGGCCGGAGGCGAACAGGCCGTCAGGCAACGCGTTCAGCGTATCGATGAGCTGGCGACGGGACTCCTCCACTTCGGACATCACCTGCGGCAGGGGAAAGAGATTGCGGGAGCGCATCAGATGAGCGTTCCAGTCGTCCACGTCCTCCAGACGGAATGTGGCCATCTGAGGCACGTGGCCACGGCTCACCCGCTGCAGGTCGGGCACGGCGTACTGCTCCCAGGAAGCGAGGTGGCAGAGCACGTCCTTGACGGACCACGTTCCGAACGCAACGGCGCTCATCTTCTCCTCCGGGATGCCGTTGATGGCGTCCAGCGTCTCCACGCGGGCGGCCTCCAGGACGGCGATGGCGTCCGACTTATCACTCATGGGGCCAAGCCTCCTTCTTACTCTATCGCTGGTCGCAGGGCTGATGCCCCGAAGCTACGGGCTGCTGCGACAGCCTAGACAACCACGAACTCGCGCTGCTCCCCGAACACGCCCCGCAGCACGTCGCAGATCTCGCCGATGGTCAGGTAGCTCTCCACGCACTCGATAAACACCGGCATCAGGTTCGTGTCGGAGCGGGCGGCCTCGTCCAGCCGCTTGAGCAGGCGCTGCACCGGGGCGTCGTCACGCTCCGCCCGCATCCGCCGCAGCCGCTCCACCTGCCGCCGCACCACCTCCTCCCGCACGCGCAGGATCTCCGGTTCCATCTCCTCCTCGGTGGTGAACTCGTTGACGCCGACGACCGTCCTCTGGTGACGGTCGACCTGCATCTGGATGCGATAGGAGTTCTCCTGGATCTCCCGCTGCTGGAACCCCAGCTCTATCGCCCTGAGCGCACCACCAAGATCGTCTATGCGGCTGATGTACTTGAACGCCTCATCCTCTATCCGATCGGTAAGCCGCTCCACGTAGTAGGAGCCGGCGGTAGGGTCGATCGTATCGGCGACGCCTGACTCGTGGGCGATGATCTGCTGAGTGCGGAGGGCGATCTGCACCGCCTTCTCCGTGGGCAGCGCCAAAGCCTCATCCATCGAGTTCGTGTGCAGCGACTGGGTGCCGCCCAGGACCGCGGCCAGGGCCTGGATAGCGGTGCGCACGATGTTGTTCTCTACCTGCTGCGCGGTGAGGGTGGCGCCGGCGGTCTGGGTGTGGAAGCGGAGCATCATCGAGCGCGGGTCCTCGGCGCCGAACCGCTCCCTGGCGATTCGCGCCCACATGCGACGGGCGGCGCGGAACTTCGCCACCTCCTCCAGCAGGTTGCTGTACGAGGCGAAGAAGAACGACAGCCGCGGCGCGAAGTCGTCGAACTGCAGCCCGGCATCCAGCGCCGCCTGCACGTATGCGATCGCGTTGGCGAAGGTGAACGCCACCTCCTGCACCGCCGTGCAACCGGCCTCGCGCATGTGATAGCCACTTATGCTAATCGTGTTCCACTGGAGCAGGTTGTCCTTGCACCAGCCGAAGACGTCCGTGATGAGGCGCATGGAGCCTTCGGGCGGATAGATGTAGGTGCCGCGTGCTATGTACTCCTTGAGGATGTCGTGCTGCGTGGTGCCGCCGATCTTGCTCAGGTCCGCGCCCTGCTTCTTCGCCATCGCCACGTAGAATGCGAGAAGGATCGCCGCCGTGGAGTTGATGGTCATGGAGGTGGTCACCTTCTCCAGGGGGATCTCCTGGAACAACAGCTCCATATCCGCCAGCGAGGAGATGGCGACACCGACCTTCCCCACCTCCGCCAGCGCCATCGGGTGGTCCGAGTCGTAGCCGATCTGCGTCGGCAGGTCGAAAGCGACGGAGATACCGGTCTGGCCTTGCTCCAGGAGGTAGCGGTAGCGCCGGTTGGACTCCTCCGCATCCCCGAAGCCGGCGTACTGGCGCATCGTCCACAGCCGGCCGCGGTACATCGTAGGCTGGACGCCGCGGGTGTAGGGGTACTCGCCCGGAAAGCCGATCTGCTCCAGGTACCGCCGGCTGTCCAGGTCCTCCGGGGAGTAAACGGGGTCTACCGGGGCGCCGTCGGACGTCTCGAAGGGATAGTCCCGCTCCGGGAAGCGCTGGAGGGAGCGGGCGTGGGGGCCCTCCAGCCATTCACTCTTGGAGCCGCTATGATCGTTCTTAGGCATGGCCTCCTCGTAGGACTGAGTGTATCGCGGGGCAAAACTGGGTGTCAACGAGACGAGATCGAGGCGCTACCTGCTTGAGATAGGCGATGCTATACTGAGCCGCAAACAATGCTTCCCCGCAAGACCGGCCCCCTCTCCGTTCTGACCGGCATCCCTGCCCTGTGAACAGCAACTCGCATCTCCGCCACTGGACCTTTATCTCGATGGCCGCCCTCGGCGCGCTGCCGGCGCTCGTCCTGCGCCTGCTGGAGATCACGGGGACGGCGGATCCGAACCTGGGCAACGTTGGCCAGTCGCTGCTGTTCGGGCTGTCGATCATGGCCGCGGCCACGCTACTGATCTGGGCCTCCGAGGTGGCGGAGACGGAGATCTCGGCCACGCTGGCACTGGTGCTCCTCGCCCTCATCGCCGTGCTGCCGGAGTACGCGGTGGACCTGTTCTTCGCCTGGACCGCGCCGGACAACCCTGAGAACGCCAGCCTGGCGATAGCCAATATGACCGGCGCCAACCGGCTTCTGGTGGGAGCGGCCTGGCCGATGATCTTCCTCATCTTCTGGTGGCGGACGCGCTCCACCTCCATGACCGTGGCACGCCCCAACTCCCTGGGCATTCTCTTCCTTGGCGGCGCTACCCTGTACAGCTTCTCCATCCCCATCCGTGGCAACCTCTCTCTCATAGACACCGCAGTAATGTTCACCATATTCGCCACCTACATGTACCTCTCCTCGCGCATGCCGCCCCGCGAGGTGGAGCGGTTCGTCGGGCCCGCGGCGGCCATCGGGGCGCTGCCGCGACTGACCCGGCGGCTGACTGTTGTGGCGATGTTCGCCTTTGCCGCCGCCGTCATCTTCGCCTCGGCGGAGCCGTTCGCCGAGGGGCTGGTCGACACCGGCAAGAACGTGGGAATCGACGAGTTCATCCTCGTGCAGTGGCTGGCCCCGCTCGCCTCCGAATCGCCGGAGTTCCTACTCGCCGGCCTAATGGCCGCCCGCGGCCGCCACGGCGCCGCCATGACGATACTTATCGCCTCCAAGGTGAACCAGTGGACGCTGCTCATCGGCAGCCTGCCGCTGGCGTTCGCCATCTCCGACGGATCCCTCTCGTCGCTGCCCTTCGACGCCCGCCAGTCCGAGGAGGTCTTTCTCACAGCCTCCCAATCGCTGTTCGCGGTCGCCATCTTCGTGAGCCTCTCTATGGTCCGCTGGGAGGCGATCCTCCTGGCAGTCCTGTTCACCTCCCAGCTCTTCTTCTTCGACACGACGGTGCGATTGGGCTACGGCTTCTTCTACCTACTCCTCGCCCTGCTCATGTTCGTGCGGGATATCCCCTCCCTGCCCAACCTGTGGGGTGCGGCCCGCGAGACCGTGCTCCAGACGCAGGCCAACCCGGAGCCGTCCGAGCGGGCGCCACCCTAACATCCCACCCGCCTCGCCTGTAGCATCCGGCCCCCCTCTGGCGTCTCTATAGTTGATAACCGGTAGTGTCGACTAGCTGCATGATCGGGGGAGCATCTCGTGATCGCCTCCGCGAGTAGGGGAACCATCATAGACCGGATGCTGGGCGCGGCCCTCTTGGAAGCGGAGACCTACCAAGAGGCGGCCGTCGCGCCGTCGCTGAGGAACCAGGCGGTGCTGGTCGTGGCCATCACCGCCCTGGCCGCCGGCGTGGGCAACCTGGGCGGTGGCCTTACCGGGCTGCTGCTGGCCGGGCTGGCTGCCCTGATCGGCTGGGGCCTGTTCGCCCTCGTCGCCTACTGGGTCGCCATCAAACGCTACGGTGTGCCGCACACCCATAACAACCTGAGCGCTACCCTCCGCGTGCTCGGACTGGCCAGCACACCGCGATTGTTCCTCCTCTTCACATTCATTCCGGGGATCGGCATCCTGGTAGGTCTGGCCGTGCACACCTGGCTACTGTTCACCGCCGTGCTGGCGCTGGAGGCTGCCCTGGATATGCCCCGCCGCGCTGCCATCATTACGGCGGTTAGCGGCTCGCTACCGATGTTCCTGCTGTGGACGCTGGCCTGGGCGCTGACCTAGCACAGCAATAGTCCAGCCCCCGAAGCCCAACACCCTCGTGGGGTGATGCTCCACAGAAAGTAGGGGTGCGCCCGACAGACTGATGACCCGGATGAAGCGTGACATCGCCATAGCGGGCGCCCCGCAGGCTATGCTCCCGGCATAGGCCCCGCGGCCCTACGTGAGCATCCGCAGCTGGCGCTACATCGTCGGCTATGACTAGATCGAGATCAACGACCACCACACAGTCTAGGTATGTTCGGCCATGGCGGCCGCAGCCTGCATATCCCGCACGCGTAGGAACCGAGGCCTGCTTCTAGGAGTAGTTCGGGATTCGCGTGGTGGCTGGGGCCGTCACACGAAGTAGTACTTGCAGGCTTCGTCGATGGTGGCCGCAGTGAGAGCCCGATCGCGCCCCTGGTAACGAGCGGCTTCAGCGATGGCTTCGACGATATCACGCGGGTGGCAGCCGCGCTTCTCACGGACGCCGTCATAGAAGTAAGTGTCCATGAGGTAGGACGCGCCGGCCTCGTCGTAGGCCACCTCATTTCGCTGGCACTCACCCTTCAGTATCTCGACGAATGACGCCGCATCTGGCCCCGGCATCTCGATCTTGTAGCGAATCCGTCGCAGGAAGGCGTCGTCCGCCAGCTCCGACGGATGCATGTTCGACACGAAGATAGGGATCACGTCAAATGGGACCTCGAACCTGGCGCCGTTGTGGAGCGACAGCATGTCGATGTGCCGTTCCAGGGGAACGACCCATCGGTTCAGCAGGTAAGTTGCATCCAGCCGCTGCCGCCCGAAGTCGTCGATGATGAGGAGGCCACCGTTGGCCTTCATCTGTATGGGAGCCTCATACGTCTTGTGCACCTCGTCCAGCAAAAGTTCCAGGTGGTTGGCTGCCAGCTCACCCGCGGCGAACACCGCCGGGCGTCTGATGACCACCCAGCGCCGATCAGGCATCCCCAGCCCTCCCGACTGGCCGCTGTCTGGGACGTCAACTGCGTCGTGGGTGGACGAGTCATACACTTTAATCGTCTCTCGCATCGCTTCGATAGCGTATGGGATCAAGATGTGGCTGGATAGCGCCCGTCCCAGTCCCTCGGCGGCGCTCGTCTTGCCGTTTCCGGAGGCGCCGTAGAGCAGCGCGGCCCGCTTGGAGCTAACTGCCTGGCCAATGATGTCCCGGATCTGCTGGGGAAGAACGAGGTGGGACAAGCTCTCTTCAACCAGTTGGCGCGAAAACTCCACGTCGCGTATCGACTGCCTTCGCACCTGATCGAGATAGGCTTGCAGCGGCACCGGCGCCGGGCCGACGTAGCCGCTGGTGGCCAGCGCTGCCACGGCTCGGTTTATCCCCTTCGTGCTCAGAGAGGCCCGTAGCGACCCAGGAGAGCGTCCCGTTCCGCCACCCACCTCACAGAGCCCCTCACGGCGCAAGAACTCAAGGAGCTCCGACGTCGCATTCAGGGACAACGCGAGGCGTTTGGCAAGCTCGACCGCCTCGATGTTGGCGGCGAAGTACACCGTCTTCAGGGCGAGGTCGACGAGAGCGCCAATATCCAGTCCTGTCCCAGCGACCGAGCCGGGGGCTGCGGGTCGTTCTGCATCAATGACCATGGCGGGCTCCTCTGTTGCGGCTACAGCCCAGATAGGCACATTACAAGTTACGCTACTACCTTCAACAGCTAGCAGGGGGAAACGTTACGGACGCTTCGTGCGCTACCGCTGACACAACTGCGGTACCTTGGCCCGCCGTACTGCGCCTGTTCTGGCAGCACAATGTAATATTCTGGTTCCCCCGTTGTTACCCAATAATAGAGGGTCACACGTCAAACAGGAGGTGAATATGTCCTATCTCCCTGATCAGCGGCCAATGGGGCTCCGCCCACTGCTATCTCTGTTTGCGCTTGGTGCCCTCGTCCTCGGTCTGTCCGTTATCGTGTTCACTCACCCCTACCCGTCGGTCTCTCTGTGGCTGGTAGGAATCATGATGATTTTGCTGCACACCATCCTGTTCTACCGCCTCGGCCGCATGTCGGAGCGCGTGGGCGCCAACTCCTCCCAGGACTTCTTTCGCGGCCTCAAGCAAGGACTAACAGGAAGGCGCGACTAGAGGACGATAGCTGACCGCCCCTCAGCGTAGAGCACCAACGAGGGGCCAGATCCCTAACTAAAAACTGGTGGGCGATGGAGGACTCGAACCTCCGACCTTCTCTGTGTAAGAGAGACGCTCTAACCAACTGAGCTAATCGCCCACCCCAACGGACGCTCAGCAGGCGCTACCGCCTGCGGCGGGAATTGCCCACCCGAATTGTAGCGGCCTCACCCCAAGCTCCACAACCACGCCCATCCCCTGCCGCTTATCGCCTCGGCGCTGCCGCGGTGGTATCCTTTACTATCGCCAGCGAGTCAACGACCCAAGGAGTCGCCCAGATGAAGGTCTTCCTCTCCACCGCCATAACACGCGGACGCCGCGAGTACGTAGACTCGGTCAGGATGATCCGCGACGTCCTGAAGGATTCCGGTGTAGAGGTGTTGAACGAACGGGTCGTAGACCCCAACTTCCCTACCCCACAGACGGACCGCTCGCAGTCCATGCAGGAGCTCTGCACCTGGCTGGACGAGGCGGACGGCCTGATCGCAGAAGCGACGATCTCCAGTACAGGGGTAGGCTGCGAACTTGCGACGGTGCAAACGCGAGACAGGCCGGTACTCCTCCTCTACGACGCTCACTTCAGCTTCCGAATATCGGACTGGGTCACTCTCCACCCGGATGCCAACGTGGAGGCCCGGCCCTACCGCGACCGCAGCGAGATTGAGCGGATCGTCAAGGAGTTTGTAGGTAAGCTGAGCGGGGCGAAGAGCTAGTACAGCGGGCTAGGCGCTGCGGAAGAGCGAGGAGAACCTGATGGGGGCCGCCGTCTCAGCGCCGGATGACTGCTGCTCCCCCTTCGTCTCAGCGACAGCCTCCTCCTGAGCGCCGCTGCCCATCGCGCTGGCAACGGCTGCCGGCTCCTCGGCCACGGGCTCCTCGGCCACGGGCTCCTCGGCTACCGGCTCCTCGGCCACGGGCTGCTCGGGCTCAACCTCACTGCTCTCGGCCACCGCTGCCGGCTGCCGTCCTCCGCCCTCTTGCCCATCGACCAGCGCGACGACGGGACGGTGGCTGATCTGGAACTCGCTCGTCCTGCCTGCAAACACGCGGATGCGGTCCTTCTCGAAGCCAGCCTCAAGCAGCGTCTCCACAAGCCGCTCCGCCTTCTGGGGATCGTCCATGATGGTGATCTCCCCGTGTTTGCTATCATCTTTATCGCAAACCAGGACTATGATCTTCTCGGATGTCACCGGCCTCGCCTCCTTCACCGCGGATGAAGGTTCGCCTCCAAGCGCACAAAACAAGGGACGCTGCAGTCGCGTCCCTTGTTACGCCCCGCGCACGCTGAGCGCCGAATCATCCATCGCCTGCGCCGCGTACCCTAGCGGTCGCCGCTCTTCCTCCGCCTAGCTGACCGCTGCCGGACAAGACGGCTGTAGAGCAGAAGGTCCGCGTCGCTGTAGACGGCTTCCCCCATCTCGCTGCCCCGCTTGATCGCCTTCATCGCCGCCTTGGTCAGGGCCACCGGCAGGGACGGCATCGCATTGATCCGCTCCGCCATCTCGCGAGCCAGCTTCATCTCCTCGCCGTCGGGCGTCACATGGGAAAGCATCCCGTACTCGTAGGCCTGTGCGGCGGAGAAGCGGTCGCAGGTAACGGTTAGCTCCAGCGCCCGAGACGGGCCGACCTCCCGCGAGAGGCGGGGCAGCGCGTTCCAGCTCAAGGGCATGCCCAGCTCCACCTCCGGGATGGAGAACCAGGTGGACTCGCCAGCGACCCTCAGGTCACAACACAGGGCCAGCACCACGGCGCCGCCCACGGCGAACCCGTGTACCGCCGCTATCGTCACCTGGTCCAGCGATTCCAGCGCCGCCGATGTCCGGCTGCCGATGCCGGAGTCGTGCCGTAGCTCCAGCTCATTGTCCGGGCCCGGCTGGCCCCACTCACTCGTGTCGGCGCCGGTGGAGAAGGCCCGGCCCTCCCCGGCGAGAATCACCACCCGTGTCTCGAAGTCCTCGGCCAGCTCGCGGCACAGCGCCTGCAGGTCCAGGTGCATCTGGCGGTTGATGGCGTTGCGCTTCTCAGGGCGATTCAGACGCACCGTCATCAGCGCCCCTTCGCGCTCAATCTTCAGCGTCCCGTAGCTCATATCTGCTCGCTCCTCTGCTCCGCCCGCCCGAACAGCGACAGTCTACCGGCCGTGGCGTCCCTGTGTCGACCGATACGTTCAGCCGCCGCGCCCTCCTCCGCGTAGGGCTACAGCCCACGCGGAGTCAGCCTGCACCTGATAGACAGCCGCCCACGTTCACAATACAATAAGGCACCGTAGCCCCGCCGCAGACGGAGAGACGAATGGGAGGTAATTCATGAGGTTCGGCCAACTGCACCTGTTCGAGAACCCGATGGGGCGTACCGAGAAGGAGATCGTCGACGAGCAGTTCGACATCATGGTGCGCGCTGAGGAGTTCGGCTACGACTCCATCTGGCCCGCCGAGCACCACTTCAGCGAGTACGGCTACTGCGCCTCCCCGGCCGTTACCCTGGCCGCCCTGGCCACCCGCACGCAGAATTTGCGCCTGGGTACCGGCGTTGTCGTCCTGCCCCTGAACCACCCGGTGCGGGTGGCGGAGGACTACGCCATTCTCGACCTGCTCTCCGGCGGACGGGTAGACCTGGGAGTGGGCCGCGGCTATCAGCCGCACGAGTTCGCCGGCTACGGGATCGACCAGAGCCGCTCCCGCGACATGTTTTACGAGGCCGTCGAGATCATCCAGAAGGCGTGGACGGAGGAACGGTTCAGCTACGAGGGCCAGTTCTACCAGATCGATGATCTCTCCGTCCGGCCCAAGCCCCTCCAGAAGCCCCACCCGCCCGTCTGGATGGCCTCCATCTCCCCCGAGACGTTCCAGCTCTGCGGCCGCTTCGGCTTCAACCTCATGTGCGCCCCCGTATTCGGCTTCGACGTCAACCGCGGGGCGGCCCAGATCGAGGAGTACCGCGAGGCGCTCCGCCAGCACGGACGCGACCCGGCCCAGCACGAGGTGGCGGGCCTCATCATGACCTACGTGGCGGAGACCACCCAGCAGGCACAGGAGGACTTCCGTGAGGCGGTGATGTGGTGGTACCGGACGTTCGCCAAATACATGGCGCCGCCCAAGGGGCGGGACGCTGTGCCCACATACGACTACTACACCCGCGCCCGCGACATGATGGAGCTGGTGGACTGGGATGCCATCGTCCACGCCGGGGCCGTCGTCTGCGGCAGCCCGGACGAGGTGGCGGAGCGCATCGCCGAGATCCACGACCTGTGCGGCATCACTCACTACCTGGCCTGGACACGCATCGGCGGGCTGGCCCACAAGAAGGTGCTGCGCAGCATGGAGCTCATGCGGGACAAGGTGATGCCCCAGGTGCGCCACCTGGGCGAGCGTTCGCCCGCCAAACCTACTGGCTAAGGCCCTTTCGCCACCGCCCGAAAACCGCGCCTAGCATCGCATCGCCGCCTGCGGGAGGCCCCTCCTTTTCGCCCCCCGGCCACGGCAGCGCTGAATTTCCCCTCCGTTCACTCTCAAATTCGGTAACGTAGCCTCCTGGTTAACGTCTTATATTATGGAAAGTCGGGCTCGCTCGACTAATGTTGCCGGGTAGGAGGCACGCGTGGTAGCTCTTGAGAGCAGGTCGAAACGCTTTGCAGAGCGCGGCCAGGCCTTAGTCTTGTTTGTGCTGGGGCTAGTGGTACTGCTGGGCTTTGTGGCCATGACGGTGGATGTGGGGCTGATCCTTCACGAGCGGAGAAGCCTTCAGAACGCCGTGGATGCGGCGGCGCTTGCTGGGGCCGTGGAGCTGCCGAACAGCCAAGTCCTGGCCGAAAGTAAGGCGCAGGAGTGGGCCGCGAATAACGGCATCGACCTCGGGGCCGGAGACCAGATCACCATCACAATCGACCCCATCTCCAACGCAGTCGAAGTCGAAGTCACGCGTGAGGCTGCGTTCATCTTCGGTCGCGTCCTCGGACTGACCACCGTAGATGTGCACGCGTCCGCCACAGCACGGATCGGGGCTCCTGCTTCTCTGTCAGGCATAATGCCCTTCGCCGTCCTTGAGGACGCCATCGACTATAACGTCTTCCCCACGACGATCAAGTATGATGCCAACAACCCCACCAACGGCAACTTCGCACCCATCAGGATCGACGGACCGGGCTCTTCCATCTATGAGCAGACTGTCATCAACGGCTCGGACAACGCCGTGTGCGGACTCAGCCAGCCCACCTGTGTAGACCCGACTGTAGACACACAAACGGGAAACCTGGTAGGCGGAACACGCGACGGCATTAAGTACAGGATCAACCACACCAGCGTGGACTGCGATGAGTTCGACGAGGTGCTGATACCCGACGGCAACGGCAGCTTCAAGGTCAGCGGATCCTGTAACCCCTGGACTGAGGGCTCCACCAGCTTGCGCCTCGTGCTAATCCCTGTGATCGAAACCTTCTGCAACGGTAGCTGCGAAGTTACGATCCTGTATTTCACAGGGTTCTTCCTCGACGACTTCGCCCAGAACCAATGCAAAGGCAACTCTTGCGAACTCAGCGGGGCCTTCGTCAAGACCGTCGTCGACCCCACGAACGACGCTGTCCTCGGGATCTTTGACCCGGACAGCGGCGTTAAGTTCGTGCGGCTGGTAGAGTAGCCAAGCCCGCCAAACCTGTAGAGCGACGCATCAGCCGTCCTCGGCGGCTACTGCAGCTCCAAGGGCGGCTCCGTCGCATCGGCTGCGGACGGCTCAGCGGGCTCCTCGATATCGACGGCAGGCATGTCTTCGGCCGGCGCGCCCGTACGGCTTCCCAGCCAGAACAGGCGCAGCCCCCAATCAGCGAGGGCGGGCGCCAGCGGATAGGCCGCCACGGCGGCGAAGTCCCCAGCCGTGACGTAGGTATCGCGCAGGTTCCAGCGGACAGCTTGGACGATGCGCCGCGCCACGGCGGACGGGGCCACGCTGCGCAGGTATCGGGGAGGGTCGGGCACCGCCACCTCCCGCAGTATGTTCTCCTGGAAGGACGTGTGCGTGAGCCCCGGATAGACGGTGCTCACATGGATGCCAGTGCCCGCCAGCTCGGAACGGAGGGCGTCGGACACAGCGGTCAGGGCGAACTTGGTGGCGCTGTAGGCCCCCAGGTAGGGCACTGCGACCTTGCCGGCGACCGAGGAGACGTTTACGATATGGCCGCGCCCCTGGCGTCGCATGTAGGGAACGGCGGCCTGAATACAGTGGATGGCGCCCCAGAAGTTCACATCGAACAGGTGGCGCATGTTGTCCAGGCTGCCGCCGGCGATCGGCGCGAACAGCCCTACGCCGGCGTTGTTCACCATCACGTCCAGGCGATCGAACTCCTCCATGGTGCGGCGCACCAGCGCCTCTACAGCCAGCCGGTCGGTCACATCAGTAGGGACGACGAGACGGCGGCCGGGGAGGTCCGCCAGTTCGGTGGCCAGGGCCTCCAGCTTGTCGCGGCTGCGGGAGGCCAGTACGACGTGGGCCCGCCGGCGGGCGAACTCACGGGCGGTCTCCCGTCCGATCCCCGACGAGGCTCCGGTAACTATTACGGTTCGGCCGTCTACTCGCAAACGCTCGTCCTCAAACGGAGCGCACGCTCAGCCACTCGGACAGCTTGGGCCACAGCCGGAACCAGGCGTTGCGGCCGGCGACCAGGCTCACGTGCCCGCCTTTCAGGATCACGTCCTCCTTGTCCTCAGAGCCCACGATAGTGGAGAGGGGCTGAGTGGCGTCAAAGGGGGCGATGTTATCGTACTGGGCCATGATGTTGAGCACCGGGCAGGTGATAGCCTTGGTGTCCACCCTCCGCCCGTCTAGGGTCAGCTGACCCTTCATCAGCTTGTTCTCCCACATCAGCTCCTTGATCAACTGACGGTAGGCCTCGCCGGGGAAGGGGATCTGGTCGTAGATCCAGCGGTTGAACAGGCGGTAGTTCTTCACATAGAGATCATTCCAGAGGTTGTCTACGAGGCGGGCGTACTCGGCCCACCGTTGAGCGGGGCGCAGCATTTCAAACGAGCGTAAGATTAGGTCGGGCGGGATATTGCCCAGCGTGTCCACCAGCCGGTCGACGTCGAACCAGCGGCGGTCGCTCCAGCGGCGTAAGAGGCCCATGCCATCGAAGTCCACGGGGGTGGCGGCGCAGATCATGTTCGCCACGGGGGCATCGTGGAAGATCCCGTTATACATGAGGGTAAACAGTCCGCCCATGCAGTAACCCAGGAGGCTGACCTCCCTCTCCCCCGTGACCTTCTGTACCTCCTCAACGTTGCGGGGAAGCGACTCCAGGACGTAGTACTCCAGCCCCAGACGGCTGTCCTCCGGCCGGGGGACGCCCCAGTCGAGCATGAACACGTCGAACCCCTCACGCAGGAGGTACTCCACCAGGCTCTGGCCAGGCGAAAGGTCCAGGATGTACGGCTTGCTGATCAGGGACATCACCAGGACTACCGGTATGCGGTAGACCTCGTCGGTCATGGGGCGGTAACGGTAGAGGCGCTGCGTGCCCTTGGAGTAGACGATCTCCTTGGGGGTGGCCCCCACCACGGGCGGGTCACGGTCCAGGAGCACATCCATGCCGCGCTGGGCGCGGTCCAGGTTGCGCTTGACTACTTCGGTCTGTAGGAACTCCGGTAGCGGTGTCTTTCCAGGGGTACGTACAGTGGCCATATGCCTATAGCTTCAGCGGCGGGCTGATCCGCCCGGCTACTTAGCCTCGGCCGGTTGGTTTCGCGGCCGCCTCGTCCGCCGCGGCCGGAGCTGGGTCACAGCCGCTGGTTGAGAGGGATGCCCGACCGCCTCGGCGAGCGCCCGGAGGTTGGACTCGATCGCCGCCAGCCGCTCCTCGACGCCACCCAGGCGCTCGCTCAGCTCCAGGATGTCGCTCCTGCTCGGCACGTTAAGAGTGGAGAGTGAGCGCTCCATGTTCTGGGCCACCAGGCGCTGGAACATGGAGTAGACCTCCGTGTATCCACCCAGGAACCGACCGAAGGAGTCGGTGCCCATGACATCGTTAAGGAAGGAGTTCCACTGGCGTTCCGTATCCACCAGCCAGTTACGCCATAACTGACCTACATCTGGGCGGTCGTTGCTGCTAGGCATGGCGCCCTCTCTTTTCCGAGCCTCGCGTGCGCTTGGGCTCTTGCTTCGCTGGTCGGCCGCCGCCGCTCTTCCCCCGCTTTTGAAGATTTTCGTATGAATCTAGGGCTGATTGCAAGATGTTTTGGTAGTGAGTTAGGACATCGAGCCATAGATTCAGGAAGGTTTCCCCCGCTTTGGTGAGCGAATACATCCGCCGCGCCGGTCCGGACTCCGAAGCATCCCAGAAGGACGAGACAAGGCCGGAGCGCTCCAGCTGCCGCAACGTCCGGTACACCGTCGCCGAATTAAATGCGGGCAGGCCTGCCTTGCCCAGCTCACGCACCAACTGGTAGCCGTAAGCCGGCCAGTTGCGGAGGAAGGCGAGCAGGCTGGAAGCGAGGAGCTCGCCGTGGAGACGGGGCTGGCGTCCGCCGCCGCCGTCCGATTCTTCCCCTCCACCTCGGCGGCGGGAGCGGGGTCGTTGGCTTCGAGTAACCATTAGAGAATTATCGATATTCTGATGATCTGAGGCTGAGCTGGGGTTGACAGCGAATTGACGGTATGTGTATTCTGCACTTAGTACCACTAACTTGTCAAGGAGAGGTCGCTCATGCCCCAACCAACCGCAATCGATAAACTCTTCGGCGCCGTCGATGACGCCTATGATGTCCTTCTGGACAGCCTGAAAGCCGGGGTTGACCGCGGCCACCGTGTGTCCAGGGGGCTCATAGAGCAGGCCCAGACGGGCCAGCGCGAAGCCCTGGAGCTGGCTCTCAGCGTCGCCAAGTCGCCCACCGATCTGGCCAAGACTTCGGGCGCGCTGGTGGAGACGCTCACCAAGACCCAGGGCCGGGTCCTGGATACCTCCCGCCAGTGGCTGGACGAGGCGCTGGACTCGCAGCAGGAGGGCCGGGAAGCCCTGCGCCGCCTGATAGTGGCCAACCGGCAGGCCGGTGAGGCCGTGATCGAGACCTCGCGCGGGCTGTTCGGACGGGCGCGGGAGCGCGCTCGTGAGGTCGTGCGTCCGGCGCGCGGCGGCAACAGCGCCAAGGCGGAACAGGAGACCCGCTCGCGGCGGAAAGCGCAGACCGAAGAGGCGCAGCCCTAGTAGCGCACTCTAGGCAGACCGGCTGTCCACCAGCTCCTGTTGGTTTAGCTGTACGGCGGAGGCCAGTATCCTAGCCACGTGGCGGTACACCCCCGCGTTGAACACCAGCCCCACATGGGTGCCTGGGACCTCAATATCAGTCTCAGGATCGTCGTTGATACAGCAGCGCCAGTCAACGACACCGTCGCTCTTGGTGTAGATCGCCGCCTGCTCTACCGAATCTGACAGCGGCCGGCGCAGGGACTCCAGGAAATCACAGGAGCAGAAGCCGCTGTAGCACCCCGGCTGCACCTCGCTCTCGGACATGATGCGCCGCCTAACGATCATCGCGGCGCCCACCACCATCGGGTGAGCGCGGACGGCGCGGAACGGCGCGGCCATCGTGATCACGGAGGCGACCAGATGTGGCTGCCGCGAGGCTACGCTGCGGGCCAGCGTACCACCGAGGCTATGGCCTATCAGATGTACCTTGCGGCCGCTCTCCAGATAGGCGCTTTTCACTGTCTCTATTAGACGGTTCGTGAGCTCGTCCGGGCACCGGGCGTTCCTGCCCATGCCGGACATGTAGGGCTGGTAGCCTCCGCGCCGCAGCCAGGCGAACAACTCGCCAAGGTA
>JADFNQ010000144.1 GCA_022563285.1 Chloroflexota bacterium
GCTGTCCGGCTGAGGTCTGGAGGATGATGGGGATGAGGTGCGTTTCCGGCCGGTGGTCTTCGCCGCGCAGGTCGGTGGCGCCGGCGGCGTTGAAGTAGCGGAGCGTGACGTGGCGGACGCCGCTGCTCTGTTCGTACCAGGGGAGCATCCGCTCCACCGTGAGCTTCCCTTCGCCGTAGGGGTTGACGGGCCGCACAGGCGCGTCTTCGTCCAGCGGCACTGAGTCCGGCTCGCCGTAGACGGCGGCGCTGGAGCTGAACACGAAGCGACTGATGCCGTAGGCGACCATCGCGTTGAGGAGAGAGATGCAGCCGCCGACGTTGTTGGCGAAGTAGCGGCCGGGATTGAGCACGGACTCTCCGGCTTGGATGTAGCCGCCGTAGTAGACGACGGCATCGAAAGAGCGGGAGGCCATGAGGCGGCCCAGGGCCTCCTCGTCCCGGGTATCGCTAACCACCAGCTCCGCCTCTCGGTTGACGGCTTCGCGGTGGCCGCTGACGAGGCTATCGAGGACGGTGACGTCGTGCCCGGCTTGGAGGAGCTGGTCGACGGTGACGCTGCCGATGTACCCCGCGCCGCCGGCGACCAGGACCCTCATCCGCCGCCCCCAGCCTGCCGCCGAAAGTCACGGGACATGTGGCCAGGGATCAATCTCCAAGCCGCTTGAACAGGAGGCAGACGTTCTGGCCGCCGAAGCCGAAGCTGTTCTTCAGGGCCACGCGCACGTCGGCGCGGCGGGCCTGATTGGGAACGTAGTCCAGGTCGCACTCCGGGTCCGGGTGCTCGTAGTTGATCGTGGGGTGGATGATACCGTGCCGCATAGACTCCAGGCAGGCGACGGACTCCAGGGCCCCGGCGGCACCGAAGGGGTGGCCGATCATGGACTTGGTGGCGCTGATCGGTATGCGGTAGGCCTGCTCCCCGAACGTCTTCTTGATGGCAAGGGTTTCAGCGCTGTCGTTCAGCCTAGTGGAAGTGCCGTGGGCGTTTATATAGTCCACTTCCTCCGGCGTGACGCCGGCGTCCTCCATGGCCCAGGTCATCGCCCGGGTGGCGCCCTCACCGTCGGCGCAGGGGGCGACGACGTGGAAGGCGTCGTTGCAGGCGCCGTATCCGGCGATCTCAGCGATGATGGGGGCGTTGCGACGGCGTGCGCGTTCCAGCTCCTCGAACACGAAGATTCCCGCTCCCTCGGCGGCCACGAAGCCATCCCTCTTGCCATCGAACGGCCGGCTCGCTTTCTGCGGCGGGTCGTTTTGCGTGGATAGGGCGCGCATGACGGCGAACCCGCAGAGGCCCAGCTCGCACAGCGCCGCCTCCGCGCCCCCGGTAAGAACGACGTCGGCGCGGCCGGAGCGGATGAGGTCCAGGGAGTCGCCCATCGCCTGGGTACCGGCGGCACAGGCGGTGGTGACGGTGTTGGAGTAGCCCTTGGCGCCCAGCGTCATGCTGAGCTGCGCGGCGGCCATGTTGGGCAGCATCTTGGCCATGAAGAACGGGTCGATGCGCATCCCGCCCTTCTCGCGAATGGTGTGGACGGCGTCCTGGATGTTGGGCAGGCCGCCGATACCGTTGCCCAGGATCACGCCCACCCTGCTGGAGTCTTCACGCTCCAGGTCCAGCTCCGCGGCCTGTAGCGCCTGGCGGGCGGCGGCCACCGCGAACTGGCTGAAACGGGACATGCGACGGGCCTCGCGGCGGTCCATGTAGTCCTGTGGGTCGAAGCCCTTCACTTCGCCGGCGATGCGGGATGGATAGGCGCTCGCGTCGAACTGGGTTACGTAGTCGATGCCCGACCTGCCCTCGACACAGGCCTGCCAGAACTCCGAGACGGAGTTCCCCAGGGGGGATATCACCCCCATGCCTGTGATGGCTACGCGGGTGCCGTTCCTACCTGCCATGCGGGGTACCTCCCAGCCGCTTGTCACTACGTCGTTATCGCAATCCTCTGGAGGTGAGCCCGGCCCTCCGCCGCTACGAAGAGCGAGCCTGTGAGACATATTACATCTTTGGCCCGCGCTGCCGCCAGCGCCTCTCCCAGCGCTTCCCACACTTTTTCCCCTGCCGTCGCTTCCACGCCGGTCTTAACGAAGGCGGCTGCCACCAGTCGCGGAGGCATCGCACGTGGGTGGCCAGCCCGAACCGCTATCACCCGGCGCCCCGATGCGATCGGGGCCAGCTCCTGGGCCAGGCCGGTCACATCTTTGTCCGCAGACATGCCTACTATCAGGAACGCGTTCCGGCAGGAGAGGTAGTCCGCTAAGCTCTCACGGAGGCGGCGGGCGGAATCGCGGCTGTGAGCACCGTCGGCGACGACGAGGGGATGCCGGTGCAGTATCTCTAACCGTCCCGGCCAGCGTACCTGGGCGAGCCCCTGCTGGATCGCTTCATCGGGGATGGAAAGGCCGCGCCCGGCCAGGGCGTCGGCGCAGGCCACGGCGGTGGCGGCGTTCTCCAGTTGATGCTCTCCCAGAAGGGGGAGCCACAGCTGGAGAACGCCGCGGGGCCCCCGTAGCCGGAACCCCTGGCCGTCCAGGTCGTGGGCGGTCCGTTGCCAGGAGTAGCTCCCGGCCACGTCCACGGTCGGGCAGCCGGCGTCTGCGGCCGCCTGCCGGATGACCTCTCGCACGCCGCTTGAGGCAGGCTGGGGCCCGATGACGACCGTGGAGCCCGGCCTGGCGATCGCCGCCTTCTCGGCGGCGATCGCCTCCACCGTGTCGCCTAGCACTTCGGTATGCTCCAGGCCGATGGCGGTGACGGCGCACACCTCCTTGGCTTCGAATACGTTGGTGCTGTCCACACGGCCGCCCAGGCCGACCTCAAGGACCTGGCAGTCCACGCCGCGCTCCTGGAAGGCGAGGAATGCCAGTGCGGTTAGGAGGTCGAAGGTCACCAGGCTGCGTCCGTCCGGGGCCGGAGGCCCGGCCTCCACCGCCTCCCGGAGGACGCGCGTCAGGCGTGCCCAGTCGTCCTCCACAAGGGGCTCGCCGTCGATGCGGATGCGCTCCGTGTAGCTGTGGAGGTGAGGGCTGGTGAACAGGCCGGTGCGCAGCTTCGCGGCGCGGAGGATGCTCTCCACCATCGCCGCCACGCTCCCCTTCCCCTTGCTGCCGGCGATGTGGACGGTGCAACGCCCCAGGTGCGGATCGCCCAGGCGGCGCAGGAGCGATAACAGAGGCCGCACGTCCGGCCGGTCCTGAAAGCGGCCGCTACGCTCGAAGTCAGCGAAGGAGAGGAGGTAGTCCAGGGCTTGGCGGTAGTTCATCGTCTGCGAGGGGAAAGGGCGTCTGCGGCGGATGCATTATACACCCTGCCTGCCGGCAGGCCTGCCCTATAATGAGGGCGTGCCGGAGCCACCTCTACCCACACACGCCCAGGACGAGCGCCGCCTGGAGGCGCTCCTCAGCCGCACCTGGACGCTGGCGCGGGAGGAGGAGCATCCACTGGGCCGGCTGCAGGGGCTCTCACTGGGGCCGTACCGGCTGCTCGCCCTGCTGGGGCCGAAGAACAACGTGGGCTCGCGCTACCTCCAGCTCTTGCTCCTCGATTCGGCGGGCCGCATGAGCGAGGAGCCGGTCGCCCTCGGGCTCCACAACTCGGGGCCCTACCCGGGGTACAACTGGGCGGAGGTCATCCGCTACGAGCCCTCGCCGCTCGTCGGCGGCGATCGGGCGGACCTACGGGCCCTGGGATTGGAGGAGCCGCTGTTTCAGGCGCTCTCCGGGCTCGTGCCGCCCGGGGGACACCTCATGGTGGAGTACGACTCGCCGGCGCAGAAGGAGAGCGAGCGCATCCTGGGGCTGGACTACCCGCCGGTGACCTCCCCTCTGGGTTATCTCCTGTTCCGGGTAGGTTGCCGCTCCTTCCGCGACTGGTACATCTCGGAGGGGGGCCGCGAGGGGCCGCGCAAGCTGCAGGGGTTCAAGCCCCTGGATGAGGCGCTGGCGGAGGAGAGGACGGCGGCGCTGCGCCGGCAGGTGGAGGAATGCCTGGCCAGGCCGGAGAGCCCCCAACACGGCGAGTGGGGGCGCTCCGCCCGGCGGCTGGCGCGGGTGGTGCTGGAGGAGCTGACGAATGAAACGGGAAAGAGGAAATAGGAGATGGGAATAAGGGGTTGGGCCCGAACCTGCGGCGATCCTCTTTCCCGTTCCTCTCTCCCCATTCTTGGGGACGCGATGTGCGGCGGGCCTTCTCCTTGACACCCTAGGGCGTGCCCCGTAACATGGCGAGTTGGCGATCCGTCTATATACTGCCGCAGTAACGTCTATAGCTTGCGGCTCGGAGGACGGCTCTCGATCCCTGGTTCTAAGAGATATCAAAACCCAGCGGAGGTGTACTAGTGGTTACTGT
>JADFNQ010000145.1 GCA_022563285.1 Chloroflexota bacterium
ATACCTCGCCGTTGCCGTCGCGGTCCGAGTAGAAGGTGATGCGGCTACTGTCGGGCGACCAGGCCGGGAACGCGTCCTCGGCGGGGTTACCGGTGAGGTTGATCACGCCTGAGCCATCGGCCTGGGCGACGTAGATGTCACGATCGCGTTCGCCGAGGGAGTAGAAGGCGATGCGGGTGCCATCGGGCGACCAGACGGGGAAGGCGTCCCAGGGAAGGCTGGCAGAGATGTCCGTGCGATCGGCTCCGTGGGAACGGGTGATGTGGATGGAGCTGTCGCCGGAGCGGTCGACGAGGAAGGTCAGCCTGCTCTGGGGCGGCGCTGCCCCTCCGCAGGCCGAGGCCAGGCCGAGGGCTGCGCCGGCGAGGAGGAGGAGCATCGTAAGCTTTCGCGCTGGCATATCCTGATCGAGCACGCTTCTACGGAAACGGGGACCAGACGGGGTCCCTGTCAATGGCTGGATCATCGGTGAGGCGGATAAGGCCGGAGCCGTCAGCGTTCATGACGTAGATCTCACGGTTGCCGTCACGGCTGGATTCGAAAGCGATGCGGGCACTATCGGGGGACCAGATGGGGGCGATATCCGTGGCGGTATGATGCGTAATGCGCCTGAGGCTGGAGCCGTCGGGGTTCATGACGTAGATCTCGAGGTTGCCGTCACGCTCGGACTCGAAGGCGATGCGGGTGCCGTCGGGTGACCACACTGGGCTGGCGTCATCGGCGGGGTCTTCAGTGAGACGTATGAGGCTGGAGCCGTCGGCGTTCATGACGTATATCTCACGGTTGCCGTCACGGTCGGACTCGAAGGCGATGCGGGTGCCGTCGGGCGACCAGACCGGGCCCCTATCTGGGGCGGGATCAAAAGTGAGGCGGGTCTGGCCGGAGGCGTCGGCGTTGATGACATAGATTTCGAGGTTGCCATCGCGCTGGGACACGAGGGCGATGCGGGAGCCATCGGTCGACCAGACCGGGCCGGTCGCCCCGGGAATGTGAAGGGTGAGGCGAGTGAGGCCGGAGCCGTCGGCGTCGATGGCGTACATGTCGAAGTTGCTGTGGCGACCGGACACGAAGGCGATGCGGTCACCGCCGGGTGACCAGACCGGGTTAGTGTCTGTTACCCCGCCACTGGTCAGACGGGTGACACCCGAGCCGTCGGCGTCCATGACGTATATCTTGCGGTTGCCGTCGCGGTCGGAGTAGAAGGTGATGCGGGAGCCGTCGAACGACCAGGAGGGGCCTCCGTCGGAGGCGAGGGTGTTGGTGAGTCGGGTCACAGAGGAGCCGTCGGCGTTCATGACGTAGACCTCGCTCTCGCCATCGCGGCCGCGAGAGAAGGCGATACGGGAGCCGTCGGGGGACCAGGCGGGAGCGAAGTCGACGTCGCGGTTGTTGGTGAGGCGGGTCTGGGCGGAGCCGTCGGCGTTCATCATGTAGATCTCCCGTCTGCCGTCACGGTCGGAGTAGAAGGCGATGCGGGAACCGTCGGGGGACCAGGCGGGCTCTGCGTCGGCGCCGATTTCATCGGTGAGGCGGGTAAGGCCGGAGGCGTCGGCGTTCACGACGTAGATGTTCACGTTGCCGTCGCGGTTGGAGGAGAAGGCGATGCGGGAACCGTCGGGCGACCAGGCGGGTGCGAAGTCGACGGAGGGATCATCGGTGAGGCGGGTCTGGTCTGAGCCATCGGCGTTCATGACGTATATCTCGCTGTTGCCGTCGCGGGTGGACTCGAAGGCGATGCGGGAGCCATCGGGCGACCAGGCGGGGAAGCCGTCGGCTGCAGGGCCATCCGTGAGGCGGGTCTGGCCGGTGCCGTCGGCATTCATCACGTAGATCTCGCTGTTACCGTCACGGCCGGAAACGAAGGCTATGCGCCTGCCGGGCGACCAGGCGGGGAAACTGTCGGCCGCCGGGTTGTCCGTAAGGCTAGTCTGGTCGGAGCCGTCGGCGTTCATGACGTATATCTCCCCGTTGCCGTCGCGTGCGGCGGTGAAGGCTATCCGCGTGCCGTCGGGAGACCAGGCGGGATAGCTGTTATCCGGGGCGGACCGGTTGGAGAGGTTCACCAGCCCTAAGCCGTCGGGGTAGACGGCGTAAATCTCGGCCATGCCGTTGCGGAGCGAGACGAAGGCGATTTTCCCCCCTGTGGGAGTGATGAACGTGGGGATAGGTGTGGGCACGGCGTTGGGAGCACCAGCGAACGCGGGCGGGGCTGAGCCGCCCGCAGGGGCGTCTCCCCCTCTACCGCAGGCAGAGGCGAGGAGAACCATCAGAGCGAGGGCAGCGAGCGGGGCCAGCCTGAAGATGCCGCGGCCTGCGGCGGGCACTCGGATGTGTGGGAGCTGCGGCGCCCGGAGGGCGGGCCAGGGAGCTCTATCCGCAGCGGGGCCGAATGGGACTGACAACGCCCAACGGCGCAGTGCCATCCTGACCTGGCCCAATGGCCACCGCGTCCCTACCTCCATCTCTCCATCCGGTGGTGTCGATTCTGGGGCTCCGTGAACCGCCTGTCAAGCTGGCCGGCGGCCAATGATGACGCCGCCTCGGTTGCGGGCCAAAGCGGGGTGCTAGTAAACTACAGTTGCCTACAGGTCCCCTAATGCTGCTGGTTGCCCGGAAGAATCTGTTCACCGAACGGACCCGCCTGGCGATATCCGTCGGCGGGATCGCCCTGTCCGTATTCCTGATCGGCATCCTGCTATCCCTCTTCCGCGGCTGGGACGAGAAGGTAGGCGAATATGTGGAGAGGGTGCCGGCCGACCTGTGGGTCGCCAGCGTGGGGGCCACTGACTTCATCAACGCCGGCTCCGTGCTGCCGGAGAGCGCCGGCACGCTGCTGGGTCTGTTACCGGAGGTGGACACGGTGAGTCCCCTCATCGTCAGGCCGCTGGCTCTGACCAAGGCAGGCGACAACCCCGATAACGACTTCGAGATCCAACTGGTAGGTTATGACCCGGCCATCGGTCTCGGCGGCCCGCTGGAGATAGTGGAGGGGAAGAGCCCGCCCGGTCCCGGCGAGGTCGTCGTGGACGTCCAGACCAGCAACCGCCACGGCGTCGAAATCGGCGACCGTCTGGTGCGGGGCGCGCAGTCGCTGACGGTGGTGGGGAAGTCCTCAGGGGGCGACTTCGTGTTCACGCAGACCGGTTTCGTCACCCTGGAAACGGCGGTGGATTTCCTCAGGCTGGAGCCGGAAACCCAGCGCACCTTCTTCCTGCTGACCCTTCAGGACCCGACTGAGAGAGAGGCGCTGGCGAAGCGCCTGGGGGCGAGCGCTCCCGATGTGGTCTTCTTTACCGGTGAGGAGTTCGCCGATAAGACGCGGGACCGCATTATGGGCAACATCTTGCCCATACTGCTTGTCGTCCTCATAGTTGCCTTTATCGTCGGTCTGACCGTCGCCGGGCTGATGATATACACCGCCACGGTGGAGAAATCGCGGGAGTACGGGATACTCAAAGCAGAGGGGTTCACCAACGGTTTCCTGTACCGAGTCGTGTTCGAGCAGAGCCTGGTGACTAGCGTTCTGGGGTTCCTTTTGGGCGCCGGCGCCACCATTCTCGTCGCGCCTTTCGCCCAGGACCTGGTGCCCCAGTTCGTCGTCTTCGTACGCTGGCAGGACCTCCTGGGCATTAGCGGGGCCACGCTTCTCATGGCCCTGATCGCCGCCTTCATCCCTATTCGACGCCTGGCCCAGATAGACCCGGTCATGGTGTTCAAGGGTTAGCAGACGTGGCTGAGCGAGAAGTCATCCTGAGCATAGAGGGAGTCACCAAGGTCTACGGCTCCGGCGAGAGAGCCGTTACCGCGCTGGACGACGTCAGCCTCCAGGCCCGCGCCGGGGAAGTCGTCCTGGTCATGGGCCCGTCCGGCTCCGGCAAGACCACTCTCCTTACCGTCGCCGGCGCCCTGCTCCGGCCCACGCGCGGCCGGGTGCGCATCTGCGGTACGGACATCACGGAGATAAACGAGGGCCGCCTGGCCTCCACCCGCCGCGACAAGGTGGGCTTCATCTACCAGAGCTTCAACCTGCTGGAAGCGTTAACGGCGCTGGAGAACGTGCGGCTGGTAACTACGCACAGAGTGCAGAACGGGTCGATGCCCGCAGACCGGGCGAAGGAGCTGCTGGCGACGCTCGGCCTGGGCCACAGACTGAACTGGCTGCCCAAGCAACTTAGCGATGGCGAGAAGCAGCGCGTGGCGATCGCCCGCGCCCTCTCCAAGGAGTCCGCCCTGATACTGGCCGACGAACTCACCGCCAACCTGGACGCCAAACGCGGCCAGGAGGTGGCGCAGCTGCTGCGTCAGAAGGCGCTGGAGATGAACAAGGCGGTCA
>JADFNQ010000146.1 GCA_022563285.1 Chloroflexota bacterium
TGGCCAACTTCATCGAGCCCGACGTCATCGCCGAGGACGAGCGCCTTCACGCCATCTGGCTCCGCTCCGTACAGGCCTCACACCAGGCCTACGTGGAGCTCGTCGAAGGGCTCATGGAGAAGATGACTCACGTGGAGGCGAAGACCCAGCGGCGCAAGCTCGTCCGCGAAGCCGCCCGCTCCGTCCTCCCCAACGCCACCGAGACGATCATCTTCTGCTCCGCCAACGCCCGCGCCCTGCGACACTTCATCGAGCTCCGCGGCTCTGAGGGCGCCGACGTCGAGATCCGCAAGGTCGCCCTCCAGCTGCTGCGCATCATGCAGCGCGAGGCCCCCACCCTGTTCGGCGACTACGAGATCGTCACGGAGAACGGCACGGAGGTCGCCCGCACCCAGTTCCAGAAGGTGTGAGGGGCGCTAGCAAACATGACCGGTAGTTCGGACGTTGCGATGTCCGCCACGGTTGAGCAGCATGTTGCGCTGGGAGAGGAGGTCCGCACCTCGATTAAGCTGGTCGAGGCTGGCCTAGCCCAACTCCAGCGAATTGACGGAGCCAACGACTTCTACCACCTCCCGATGCTCTTGCTGGCTAATGGCTTTGAACGTTTGATGAAGACGATCATTAATCTGCACCACTTACGGGAAACTGGCAGTTATCCCACTCGGAAGATTTTCCCTACGGGACGTAAGGGTCACGATCTCGTCAGGCTCCTCGACGACATCATCTCTCGGTGCTTTGGTCCGGATTATCTAAAGCGTCCTGCGGCATTGCATGATGTTGAGTATCTTCGCACAGACCCCCAACTGCGGAGGTTGGTGCAACTCCTATCTGACTTCGGGCAGGCCGCCCGCTACTACCACCTGGATGTTGTCCTTGGCGGAGGTCAAGAGACAGTCTCTCCCGAGCAGACCTGGCAAGAACTTGAGCTGGAAGTACTTAGCGAGAGAAGTCCCGACTGGCTCGACCGGCTTAAAGGGCCTGCAAACTTGACGGGAATCTACCGAGATATTACGCACGATCTCATAGTTCGGTTCGAGAAGTTTGCACGGGCGCTGGTGCGGCTATTCACGATAGGTGACTTGGGAGACGAAGCCAAGCGCCACACGGGCACGATTGGGCCTTTTCTGTACTTGATGGATGGCGACCTAGGCACACGAGACTACTCTAAGGACTTTCGCGCCTGGCGCGCCGGGCGTAGCAAACCCTGACCCACACCCTCCCCTATCGCCGCCTCCAGCTAGCGTCCTGAACCCCCAGCACGTGGCTGCGGGGCTTCAGCCTGACTCCACCCTCACCTCATCCCCCCGCCGCACCGTGCCGCCCTGCACCACCGTCGCGTACACGCCCACGTTCGCCTGGTTGTGCTGCGCCGCCGCGCGCAGGATGCCCGGGTCCGCTGGCAGGTCCCCCTGTGGCAGCGTCGTCATCACGCACCGCACGGTTGGCGAGAACACCCGCACTCGCACCTCCTCGCCGATCGCCAACGTCTGCCCTATCCAGCCGTTCTCCACGAACCCCGCCTCGCTGTCCGGCGTGCGCACGACGATGTTGGGCCGGAAGCGGCGCACGTCGAACTGCCCTTGCGGGTACAGCTCCCGCAGCCACTCCAGGCTCGCCGTGGCCAGCAGGTGCAGCGAGCCCAGGTCGAAGAAGCCGTTCGGAAGCGGATAGTCGACCGAGGGCTCGGGGTGCTCCTCCGGGTCCACCCGCATGGGGATCGAGGCGTACTTCGCTTTCGGCGGCGGCTCGGACGCCAGCTTCACCTCTCGTCCCAGGAACTGGGACAACACCTGCTCGAACCTGGGGTCGTCCGCGGCGAGCGTCTTCCCATCCGGGAAACTGATCCGCGCGGCTGTCGCCCCATCCCCGTACGTCGCCCGGAGCTCGAACAGCCTCCCCCACTTGCGGGGCGCCTTCGCGCTCGCCACCTTCCCCGTCTCCACGTCCACCAGAGCGTACGCGCGGTCGCCCGCCAGCCCGTGCTCCGTCACCTCTGCCCCGTCCACCTCCTCCCCCAGCATCGATTTGACGGGATACCGCCACAGCGCGGCCACCGACCCCAGGACGGTCTCCGGCAGTTGGGCCATCAGAACCTCCCCTTCGAGGGCTACATCTCTGCGCTATAATAGCGCATATGTCGCCCGCCCAGATCATCGATGGCCTCGCCATCGCCGCCCAGGTCCGCGCCGAGGTAGCCGAACGCGCCCGCAAGCTGGCCGACCGCGGCGTCATCCCCGGCCTCGCCCTCTTCCTCATCGGCGACGACCCCTCATCGATCTCCTACGTCCGCTCCAAGGACAACGCCGCCGAGGAGGCCGGCATCTTCTCCGAGACGCTTGACCTCAGCGATTCCGTCTCCCAGGACCGGCTCATCTCACGGATACTCGACGTGGACGAGGACAGACGCTTCCACGCCGTGCTCGTCCAGCTCCCCCTTCCCCCTCACCTGGACGAATCGGCCGTCATCAACGCCATCGATCCCACCAAGGACGTCGACGGCGTCACCGCCGCGAACCAGGGCCGCCTGTTGCGCGGCGAACCCTGCCCCCATCCTGCCACCCCCGCCGGCGTCCTGGAGCTCCTCCACCGCACGGGCAACCCGCCTCAGGGCAAGCACGTCGTCGTCTGCGGCCGCTCCAATATCGTCGGCAAGCCCATAGCCGCCATCCTTATGCAGAAGAACCCCCGCGCCAACGCTACCGTCACCGTCTGCCACACCGGGACCACTGACCTGGCCCACTATACCCGTCAGGCGGACATCCTGGTCGCCGCCATGGGCGTGCCCGCGGCCATCACCGCCGATATGGTGAAGCCCGGCGCCGTCGTGATCGACGTGGGCAACAACTGGGTGCCGGACCAGACCCGCAAGAGCGGTCGCCGCCTCGTCGGCGATGTGGACTTCGAAGGCGTGTCCGCCGTCGCCGGCGCCATCACCCCCGTCCCCGGCGGCGTCGGGCCCATGACCGTGGCGATGCTGCTCTCCAACACCGTCATGCTGGCCGAGGCTAGCCTGTCCTGAATACCTGTGCAGGCGAGACGTGACCAGTGAGGGGCAGACAGGAAGCGGCTAGGACACCGGACTACGCCGGCTCGGATTCGGTCTCGCCCCGGTCCAGGTCACGCAGCCGCGAACGTAGGCAACGATCTATCTGCGTCCATCGGGCCCGGATCGGCCGTACGGAGAAGCTTCACGCCCTCCGCCGCCTGGCCGCCGCCACCTCCGCCTAGCCTCATAGCCGCGGCGCTTGTAACGCATCCCCCTCTCCTGCGTCTCTTATTGACGAACGTAACGTCAGACTCGGAGATAGCGATGCTCTACTACTGGTGGCTCTACACCGTTCTCGCGCCGATGGTCGCGCTGGACATGCTCCTGCGCGCCTCTCCCCTCTACTCCGCCGCCTGGCCCCTCGGCTTCGATCACCTGGCCGAAGACTACTAGCCGCAGTCGGTCCGGCCTCCACCGGGTATAATGCCCAGCAGCCGGCGGGCCTGCCCGCTCGCTCGCACGCCCGTCCCCAAGGAGGCCGCACATGACCACCGCCCCGGAAGACCAGCGCCAGCCCCGCGAGGAGACCGCCTTCTTCTACCGTGGCTCCTCTGAGGTTATCGCCGAAGGCGTACTCTTCTTCCCCTCCTTCGGCGCCGTCACCGCCTTCCTCTGCGACGACCGCATCCTCCTCGTCGACGCCACCGCCTCTCAGTTCGTCCCTCGCGTGATCGACGACCTCCGCTCCAACCACTCCCAGGCCCCCGTCGAGGCGATCGTCTACACCCACGGCCACATCGACCACACCACCGGCGCTCAGGCCTGGCTCGCCGACGCCGAGGCCCGCGGCCACCCTCGACCCCGCATCCTCGCCCACCAGGACCTACCCCGCCGCTTCGACCGCTACCGCCTCCTCGCCCCCCAGAACGACTTCATCAACCGCGTTCAGTTCAACTTCCCGGAGGCCGCCCGCCCCTTCTCCAGCGCCAGCTTCGTCTACCCCGACGAGCTCTACTCCGAGGCGCTCGTCACCACCGTAGGGGGAGAGCGCTTCGAGCTCTACCACGCCCGCGGCGAGACGGACGACGAGACCTGGGTCTGGTGCCCCGCCCGCCGCGTCCTCTGCACCGGCGATACCTTCATCTGGTGCTCCCCCAACGCCGGCAACCCCTACAAGGTGCAGCGCTACGCCCTGGACTGGGCCCAGGCCCTGGAGGCGATGGCCGCCCTCCGCCCCCTCCACCTCCTCCCCGGCCACGGCCCGCCCCTCTCCGGCGAGGAGCGCATCCAGGACGCGTTGCTGACCACCGCCCACTTCCTCCGCTCCATCCACCACCAGGTCGTCGC
>JADFNQ010000147.1 GCA_022563285.1 Chloroflexota bacterium
GAGGCGATCGAATGGCTGGAGGCGGCAGCGGACGGGATGACGGCAACGGCCCGGGGCGTGATCCCCCGCGACACGCTGATCACCCTCACCTACTCATCGGCGGTGATCGAGGTGCTGAGCCGGCTGCGGCCGCGGCGGGTCATCGTCAGCGAATCGCGGCCGCTATACGAGGGGCTTCGAACGGCCCGCGCACTGGCGGCACAGGGCATCTCCCTCACCCTCGTCACGGAGGCCCAGATGGCGCTGTTCGTGCGGGAGGCGGAGGCGGTAGTCGTAGGCGCTGACAGCGTGCAGCCGGACGGATCGCTGGTGAACAAGGTGGGGACGCACCTGCTGGCGCTGGCGGCAAGGGCGGAAAAGGTGCCGCTCTACGTTCTGGCGGAGACGCTTAAGGTTGCCGCGCCGTCCCAGCCGAAGCGGTTCACGGCGGAGGAAGGGAGCCGCCGGGAGGTCACCCGCCACCGCTGGCTGGAGGTGCGCAACGTCTACTTCGAGGTGACGCCGGCGCGGCTGGTGACCGCTTACGTGACCGAAGAGGGTGTACGCAAACCCTCAGAGATGCGGCGGTATGCGACGGAGGCGGAGCGTCGCTGGCGCGCCCTCATGGGGTGAGGCAAGCACCCGTGAAACACTCCTCAGTAACCTTATGCTAAGCTTAGGATCGAGCTGCGAGCGGGCTTGGAAGCTGTAACGGAGGAGCAGGCCCGCCGTTTCTACTTATGTAGGGTACCAGATGGCGAAGGCACAGATCCGCGACATAGAGCTGTACTACGAGGTGCACGGCCCCACACTCCTCCCGGCGGGCCAAGCCGACCCGTTGCTACTCATCATGGGCCTGGGCGCCAACGCCACCTCCTGGGAGATGCAGGTCCCCGATTTCAGCCGCGAGTACCGGGTGATCGCCTTCGACAACCGCGGCGCAGGCCGCACGGACAAGCCCCAATCGCCGTACACGATACCGCAGATGGCGCAGGACGCCATCGGGCTCCTGGACCACCTAGAGATCGGGGCAGCGCACGTGTTCGGCATGTCCATGGGAGGGATGATCGCCCAGGAGCTGGCGCTGAGGCACCCGCAGCGGGTGCGGGCGCTGGTGCTGGGGGGGACGATGGCCGGCGGGCCCAATGCGGTGATGGCCGGCCGCCAGCTCATGCAGCAGTGGGCCTCCACGGCGCTCCTCCCCCAGGAGCAGGCGATCGAGAAAGGTCTGCAGTTCCTCTACAGCGAGGATTTCATCGCCAAGAACAAGGAGCGGCTGATGAAGCGAGCCCTGGAGTTGGGACACCTCCAGGCGCCGCTGGACGCCTTACAGCGGCAGGTCATGGCCGTCGTCCAGTTCAACGCCTACGACCGTCTGGCCGATATCAGAGCCCCTACGCTCATCATCACCGGCAAGGACGATAAGATCGTGCCGTCGGAGAACTCACGCATCCTGGCGGAGCGGATTCCGGGGGCGGAGCTGGTGGAGCTGGAGGGCGTCGGCCACGGCTTCCTGGGGGAGCTGCCGGCAGAGGCCAACTCCATCGTTCTCGCCTTCCTGCGCCGCCACGGCGCCGGCTCGCCGAAGTAAGCCAGCCTCAACAGTTTGCCGTCTCCCCCTCCTGCTTCTATACTTGCTTAGGTGCCATGAGGCCCCAACGCTTCACCCAAGAAGAGGCCAACGCTCTCCTCCCGCGCCTCAGCGATATCCTCCTCCAGATACAGGAGAGCAAGGTCAAGCATGACCAGCTACAGGAGAAAGCGGCAGAGTACGCCCAGCGCATGTCTTCCAACGGCCACGTCATAGAGAAGGAGCTGAACGAGACGCGGCAAGAGCTGGAACAGGCGGCGACGGCGCTGAACAGCCTGATTGAGAGGGTACGAGAGCTGGGCTGTGAGGTGAAGGACATAGACCAAGGGCTCGTCGACTTCCGCACGGTGCGTGAAGGGCGAGAGGTCTACTTGTGCTGGAAGCTGGGGGAGCCGGACGTCCGCTGGTGGCATGAGCTGGAGACCGGCTTCGCCGGGAGACGGCCGCTGGGATCAGACGCGTGAGCGACGAGAGGCCCACCGCCACCGCAGAGTTGGAGGGGCTGCTCAGCCGGCTTCAAGAAGGGCAGCGGGCCCTGATGAAGGCGGTAGCCGAAGCAGCGCCGGAACGGTTCGAGCGATCGATCGCGGAAGGCGATTCCATCAAGCGGATCCTGGAGCGCTCGGCGGACGATGTGAACTTCTACTACGGCCGCCTCGTCGCACAGGCGCTATCCCTGCCGCAGCCTCCCGGCATGGAGACGGCCGACTTCGGATCACTGGCGGAGGCGAAGGCATCGCTTCTCCTGGCGCACCGACGTTTCTCCAGGCTCCTACACGACCTGACGATGGCAGACCTGAAGCGGAAAACGCGCCTGGAAAGCACCGCCGAGTACACCCTTCGACAGGTGCTGGAGACGGCCGTAGCGCACTACAGACTGCGTACTGATCAGCTAAGGAACTTAGGTGAGGGGGTCAGCAAAAAGGGGGCCTGAATGATCCTCGTAACCGGAGGGAGCGGCTTTATCGGACGGAGAGTCGTATCCCGCTTGGCGGACGGCGGCAGCAACCTGCGAGTGCTGGCCCGCGGCCAGCGCCACGCCGACCTGCCCGAGGGGGTGGAGGTGGCGCGGGGCGACGTCGTTAGCGGGGAGGGGCTGCCGGAGGCGATGGCCGGTGTGGAGAAGGTGGTCCACCTGGTTGCGATCATCCGCGAATCGGGCGGCCAGACCTTCGAGGCGAACATCTGGCACGGCACCGAGAAGGTGGTGGAGGCGGCGAAGGCGGCTGAGGTAAAGAAGCTCGTCTACGTGAGCGCCATCGGGGCCCAAGACAACCCGACGTACCGGTACCTGCACGCCAAGTGGCAGGCGGAGCGGGCAGTCAAGCTCAGCGGCCTGCCGTATACAATCCTGAGACCGTCTATCGTGTTCGGAGAGGGTGATGAGTTCATCAACGCCCTCGCCGGATTGGTGCGATATAACCCCGTAGTGCCGGTGGCGGGCGACGGGAAGGCGAGGTTCCAGCCGATCTGGGTGGAGGACCTGGTGACGTGCATCGTCGCCTGTCTGGATGAAGATGCCCACGCCGGCCAAACGCTGGAGATCGGTGGGCCGGAGCAGCTCACTTACGACGAGCTTCTGGACGTTGTGAAAGAGGCGCTGGGGAGATCGCGCATCAAGGTGCACGTGCCGCTGGCCGTGATGAGACCACTGGCGCAGGTGATGGAGTGGGTGCTCCCGAAACCGCCGGTGACCGGTGAGCAGCTCAAGATGCTTGCCCTGGACAACATCGCCGAGACGGACTCCGTGATGAGGCAGTTCGGCGTTCAGCCCCGCCGGCTCGCCGACTCCCTGGACTACATCAAACGATGATCCGCAGCGGCGGGCGCACCGTCCGCATCGCGCACGCCTACGGCAACCGACGCGACAGGATCGAGGCGGCCGCGGCAGCCAGCGTCGACTTCATCGAGGCGGACATCTGGTATCGCGCCGGCGACATCTGGGTCCGGCACGAGCGGCGGATGCCGTTCCTCCCCCTCCTGTTGGACCGAAGGCCGCGAGGGATGCACAACGTCGGCCCCTGGACGCTCCCGGTGCTCCCCAATTACTACGCACGCCTGGATATAGACCCTCTCAGGCTGACCGAGCTACTGGAGAGGACGCGGGGAAGGCGCGGCCTCCTCCTGGACGTTAAAGGCGACCCCGCCGAGGAAGGCGCCCGCGCCTACGCCCGGTCGCTGGCCCGCTCCCTGGCGGAAGCGCGCTGCGAGGGGTCGGTCATCGTCTGCGGTCAGACGGACGTGCTGGACACCATACGCGAGGTGGCGCCCCACCTGGATGTCCGCTACTCAATCGAAAAGCAGTGGCAGTGGGAGAAGCTGCCGCGCCGGCTGGACGCCAGGCCCGGCCTGCGCGGCGTCTGCATGAACCGCAAGTTCCTGAGCGATGCGGTGGCACGAACCCTCGAAGAGGCGGGGCTGAAGGTGTTCTGCTGGACGGTGGACGACCCCGCTGAGGCCACGAGACTCCTGGCGCTGGGGGTCGACGGGATAATAAGCAACAGCCTACCCCTCCTGGAGCAGCTCGACGAGGGCGGCTAGCCTGACGGGGGCTGGGGGCGTACGTGGCGGGGGATCAGATGCACCGCCGTGGCCTTGAACGAAGCCACCACGCGGCTGCCCGCGCACAGGGATAGCTCCTCCAGCGACTGCTTGGTGATCAGGGATACCAGGGGAAAGCGGGCGTCCAGCTCGATCCTCGCCTCCTCGATCATCGTCGGTAGGGCGGCTGCCTCTGCCCCGCATTCCTTGGCAAAC
>JADFNQ010000148.1 GCA_022563285.1 Chloroflexota bacterium
GCGACGACCTGCGCGCACTGCTCGCGGGTGGCGCCCGTCGCCGCCATGTACGCGGACGCCTCCATCCCCGCCATCGCCTGGGCGTTGAACCCCAGCGGCCGCACGAAGATCGGATCGAGGGCGAAGGCGTGTAGCTCGCCGGGGGTGACGACGTTAGAGGCCTTGCTGTGCGCCTCAACCGTCACCACGTCCACGATGCCGCTGGCGATCTGCATGTATGCGGTCGCCAGCCCCTGGATGGCGTCCCCGCCCACGGTGTAGACGGGTCGCTCCGCGCCGCCGATCTGGTCCGGCACGTACTCGTCGAAGATGCTGGTGCCTTCGGCCAGGTCCTCGGAGCAGGTCAGGAAGGAGTCGATCTCCGTGCGGGCGTCCAGGCCGGCGTCCTCGTAGGCGCGGGTGGCGGCCTCGAACATCAGCTCCTTGTAGGAGACCCCCGGGCTGGTGGCCCGGAAGGCTGTGTGACCTACACCGATGATGGCAACTTTCGTGGGCATACGTCGAATTTGGCGACCGTCGAGGGATAAGTCTACCCCATAGCGCTGCCTCTAGGCGAGACCCGTCGGCCCTGCCGTCCGCGTTGACAGCCTGGAGCCGCCCTGAGAGAATGGAATAGGCGACTTGTATTTCTGCAATCAAAGGTAGCAATACCTCTTATCGATGGAGGTTGAGCTGGAAAGAGCAGGCCGTGGAGGCTTTTGATCTGGTCGCCATCGGCGGCGGCACCGGGGGGTACACCACCGCTATCCATGCCACCCAGCTAGGCCTCACCGCAGCCCTGATCGAACGAGAGAAAGTCGGCGGCGTCTGCCTCCACAAAGGGTGTATCCCCACCAAGCTTCTACTGGAGACCGCCCAGAACCTCTCGCTGATCCGCAAGAGCCGCACCTTCGGCATCACCGCGGAGAACATCTCGCTTGACTACGGCGCACTCGCCTCACGTCGGGAGCAGGTCGTCGGCACCCTTCACAAGAGCCTGCGCTCCGTCATCCAGAAGCACAAGGTGGAGATCATCGAGGGCGACGCCCGGCTCCTCTCGCCCACGGAGGTGGAGGTCAACGGCCGCCGCCTGAAGGCGAAGAGCATCGTCCTGGCCACCGGCTCCCAGCCCAAGGCCCTGCCCGGACTGGAGCCGGACGGCGACCGTGTCCTCACCAGCGACCACTGCCTGGAGATGACGGAGGTCCCCAGTTCCCTGGCCGTCATCGGCGCCGGATCGGTCGGCCTGGAGTTCGCCTCCTTCTACCTGGACGTGGGCGCGGAGGTGACGCTCATCGAGGCGCTGCCCCGCCTCTTGCCCTTGGAGGACGCCGCGCTGGGCAAGGGGATCGAGAAGCTGCTGGCCGCCCGTGGGGCTACTGTCCTCACCGCCGCCGCCGTCCGCCCCGAGGCTACGCGCACGTTCGACAACGTGGTGGAGCTCACCGTCGAGCGAGAGGGCAAGGAACAGACGGTCCGGGCCGAGAAGGTGCTCATCGCTACCGGTCGGGATGGCCTGACCGAGGGGCTTGGCCTGGAGAACACGAACGTCAAGGTCGAACGCGGCAGCGTGCTTGTGGACGGCAGCTACCGCACCGGCGAGCCCAGCATCTTCGCCATCGGCGACGTTATCGGCGGGCTGCAGCTCGCTCACGTGGCCGCCGCCGAGGGCTACCTCGCCGCCGAGGCGGCCGCAGGCAAGGACATCGAGCCCCTGGACTACAACCGCGTGCCCCGCGTCGCCTACACCCGCCCCCACGTCGCCGCGGTCGGCCTCACCGAGGAGCAGGCCAGGGAACGGGGGGAGAGCGTGAAGACGCAGCGGTTCTCCTTCCGCAACAACGCCATGGCACTCATCCACGACGAGCCGGAGGGGTTCGTCAAGCTGGTCTACGATGCTGACTCCGGCGACGTCCTGGGCGTTCACGCCTTGGGCTACCAGGCCGGGGAGCTCATCGCGGAGGCGGCGCTGGCCCGCTTCCTTAACGCTTCCGCCTGGGAGATGGGGATGAACGTTCACCCTCACCCCAGCCTGAGCGAGGTGATGGGGGAGGCGGCACAACTTTCCGCGGGGATCAGCATCTACTGGTAAGGAGGGGATGGAAGTGGTATCCGTGAGCGAACCTCCAAGCGAGCTGGGCCTGAGCGATGACCAGCTCCTGGATATCCTGTACAAGATGATGCTCGCCCGCGCCACCGGGCAGCGGGAGCGGATGCTGAACCGGATGGGCAAGGCTCCCTTCGCGGTCAGCGGCGAAGGGCACGAGGCCACCCAGGTCGGCACCGCGTACGCGCTGCTCCCAGGCAAGGACTGGGTGGTCCCGTACTACCGCGATATCGGTGTGGCGCTCGTGGTCGGCCAGACGGTACGCGACCTGATGCTGGAGTTCCTGGCCCGGGGCGAGAACGTCAGCTCGGGGGGCCGCAACATGCCATCGCACTTCAGCGACCCCAAGCTGCGCATCGTCTCCGGCTCGGCGCCGGTCGGCACCCAGATCCTCCACGCCGTGGGCACCGCCTTCGCCAGCAAGCTGCGCGGCCTGGACGAGGTATCGATGGTCTGGTTCGGCGACGGCGCTACCTCCGAGGGCGACTGCCACGAGGGGATGAACTTCGCCGGCGTCCACAAGCTCCCCGTCGTCTTCGTCTGCGAGCACAACCAGTACGCGATCTCCGTTCACTGGACGAAGCAGATGGCGGTGGAGAACGTCGCTGTGCGCGCGGAGGGCTACGGCTTCCCCGGCGTCACGGTGGACGGGAACGACGTGCTGGCCGTCTACCGGGCGGCCAGGGAGGCCGTGGACCGGGCCCGCCGCGGCGAAGGCCCCACCTTCATCGAGGCCAAGACCTATCGCCTCGTCCCCCACACCAGTGACGATGACGACCGCCGCTACCGTCCCCGCGAGGAGGTCGAGGAGTGGAGCAAGAAGGACCCCATCCGCCGCTTTCAGGCCTACCTGGAGGAGCACGGCCTGCTGGACGCGAAAACGCGGGATAAGCTAGCCAAGAAGGCGGCGGAAGAGGTGGACGCAGCCACCGACTACGCCGAGAAGGCGCCGCCGCCCGATCCGGAGACCGCCCTCAGGCACGTCTTCAAGGAAGAGGAGGGGGAGTGATGGCTGAGAAGACGATGCTGGAAGCTGTCCACGATGCGATGTTCGATGAGATGAAGCGTGACCCCCGCGTGCTCGTCATGGGCGAGGACGTGGGCGGCGGCGGGGTGTTCCGCGCCACCCAGGGGTTGAGCGAGGAGTTCGGCCCGGACCGCTGCATCGATACACCCCTGGCCGAGTCCGCCATCGTCGGTGTGGCAATCGGCGCCTCCCTCAACGGCATCATCCCGGTCGCCGAGATCCAGTTCGCCGACTTCATCCATCCCGCCATGGACCAGATCGTCAGTGAGGCCGCCCGTATGCGCTACCGCTCCAACGGCGGCTGGGGCTGTCCCATCACCATCCGCGCGCCCTACGGCGGTGGCATCCACGGCGGCCCCTACCACTCCCAGAGCGTAGAGGCGATCTACGGCCATGTCCCCGGCCTGAAGGTCGTCTGCGTGGCCACGCCTTACGATGCCAAGGGCCTGCTCAAGTCGGCGATCCGCGATCCGGACCCCGTTATCTTCCTCGAACACAAGCGGGCCTACCGGCTGTACCGCCAGGACGTACCCGAAGACGACTACACCGTCCCCATCGGCGTGGCGGAGGTGAAGCGCAAGGGCAAGGACATCACGCTGGTCACCTACGGCATGATGCTGCACCACTCTCTCCAGGCCGCCGAGACGGTTCAGGCGGAGGACGGCGTCAGCGTAGAGGTGATCGACCTGCGCACCATCTCGCCGCTGGACAAGCAGACCTTCCTCAAGTCGGTCGAGAAGACGGGCAAGGCGCTGGTAGTGTACGAGGACAACCTCACCGGTGGCTTCGGCGCCGAGGTTGCTGCTATCATCGCCCAGGAGGGGTTCGAGTTCCTGGACGGCCCGGTCACCCGGATCGCCTCCCCGGACGTCCCCATCTCGCCCTACGCCAGCGTCCTGGAGGAGTTCGTGCTCCCCAACCCGGAGAAGATAGCGAAAGCGATAAGAGAGCTCGCCGCCTACTAGGGAGGCCCGCCGATGACCACCACGCTGACGATGCCCGAAGTGGGCGAGACCGTCACGGAGGGCACCATCGAGCGGTGGCTCAAGAAGCCGGGCGACCACGTCGACAAGTACGAGCCGATCGTCGAGATCAACACCGACAAGGTCGATGTGGAGATCCCTTCTCCCGTCACGGGCACGGTGACTGAGCTCCTCGTCGAAGAGGGCGCGGTCGT
>JADFNQ010000149.1 GCA_022563285.1 Chloroflexota bacterium
CCGAAGGTGGTGCGGGGGTACGCCACAGGGGAGATGTTCACGGCGACCAAGGCGAAGGAGATGGGGCTCATCGACGAGCTGGGGGACTGGGACACAGCGCTGGACATGGCCAGCGAGCTGGGGCGGATCCCGCGTAGGCTCCAGTACGTGCGACCGCGACGGCCGCTGCTGGAGCGGCTGCTCTCCCGCGGCGGCGCGGCGATGGCGGGAGCGGTGATGGCGGAGCTGGAGACACGCCTGGCGCCGCGGCTGGAGCTGCGATAGCGAGCGGCCCATCGAGCAGCGAGCGGCTTACGGTAGTATCAGGCTACCCCGGCTCATCGAAGGAGGAGCCGGGCATCCAGGCGACCTCCCACAGGTTCCCTTCCGGGTCCGAGAAGTAGGCGGATCGTCCGCCCCAGACGGCGTCGATCGGCTCTTTAGCGACGCGGCCGCCGGCCGCCCGCACCTCCGCGATAACCTCGTCTACCTGCGCCTTCTCCTCAACGTTGAGAGCCAGGGTCACGCCCTTGAACCCGCCGCTCTCGCCGGGCGGCGCCGCCGTGTTGGCGTCGCGCGCCAGGTCGTCGAGCGGGAAGAGGGCGAGCACGGCGCCGCCCGTATTGAAGGCGGCGAACCCTTCGGTGCTGATGCCTTCGTGCCACCCCAGACCGCGATAGAAGGCGCGCATCGATGCGAGATCGCGCACACCCAGGGTGACTATGCTGACCCGTGCGGGGATCATGGCGCGGCTCCTTTCCGTCCTACCGCCTGAGCGCCCAGACGAGGACGGTGGCGCCCAGGGCCACGGCGGACAGGAGGCCCAACCTCTGCCAGAAGCCGGGCTGGATGATGGCCGGGTCGGAGGCGATGGAGCGCACCTCCTCAGCGGACAGCTCGCCCGTGGTCACCTTCTCCGCGTACTCCAGACAGCCCTGCGCCATCGTCTCGCGGATGGCGTGGCCCAGCTCGGCGGAGGCCGCTGACGGATCGCCCTGATAGGTGACGGGCTCGCCGCCGTAGCCGTAGCGGGCGTTGAGGAGCCAGCCCACGCCACCGGCCAGGCCGTTGGATATCTCACGCACACGGCCCGAGCCACCGCCGAACAGAGGAGCCACCAGCCGCCCTATGACGCCCAGAGGCTTGAAGGCAGGTGGGCTCATCTGCTCCAGCTCGCGGTACGTGCCATCGACCTGGTCCGGACGCTCCGCCAGGGCGAAGGAGGTCTCCATGGTGCCGGCGTGCTCGCCATGTAGGAGGCCCTGTCGCTCCTTCTCGGTGAGCGGGCGGCCCAGGTTCGATTCGAGCTGGTCGTGTCGCCCGCCGGTCACGATGCCGTAGCGGCGGCTGACTGTGCGGCAGGCGGCCTCCAGGGCGGCGGCGTGTCGGGCACCCCCGTGGCCGTTGGTGACGACGGCGTAGCCGAAGCCGGTCTGGGCCAGCGCGGCGCCATGGGCGAGGAGGGCGCGGTAGACGGTCTGCTGGGTGCCATCGACGGAGCCAGGCAGGGGCAGCTCGTCCGTCCCCAGGGGGATATGGGGATAGAGAACGACCGCCCAGTCCGGATGCGCCTCCGCGAAGCGGCGGGCGGTCTCCTCAGCCATCCAGCGGGCGGCGAACATGTCCATGCCCAGCGGCAGGTGCGGGCCGTGAACTTCAAGAGCGCTGGCGGAGAGAAAGGCGATGGAGCGGTCTCTGCGCAGCTTCAGGACGTCTGTGTAGGTGATCTCCTGGGCCTGAAGCAGGGGCATGATGGGCCTCCTTCCCTAATCCATTGTAGCGCAGCTGACGGCGCGGGACAGGGATCGGGAAAGCTACAGGGAGAGCAGATGGATGCGTCTGCTCTCCCCTTCGGGCGGTCCCTACAGCAGGCTGGGACTAGGCGAACTTGGTGTCGATCCGGGCCGAGGAGTCGAAGAAGTGCTGGAAGGTCTGGTTGAAGCGGTAGAAGGCATCCCGCTTGTAGCCGTCGTGGGAGCGGGCGAAGCCCTCGGGGTCCTCCAGGTCGATCGTGTTCAGGGTGTGGTGGAGGTCGGCCTTGCCGTTATCCTTGATGTTCTGGATCATCTCCCGCCAGCGCTCATAAGGCATCTCCAGCCAGAAGTCGCTGTCCTCGGCCTCGGTCTCGGAGACCTCCTTAACCGCCAGCACCTCGAACGCCTCGAAGGTGAGGAGGAAGTGCTTCTGTGACTCGGGCACTTTGATGCCGACGGCGGCGTCACAGGTGCCGATGCGCTTGTAGGCGTCGTCGCTGTTGACGATATCGCGCAGGGCGTTGAACCATTCGATGGAGGGGAAGGTGGCCTGTACCTTAGTCTCTTGGGTCATCGCGAACTCCTTGTCTTGTGGCTGAAAGCGTTTCCCGAACGGTTATGCCGCCTGAGCCACGGCGGGCTCCTCCAGGTACTTCTTGAGGAGCGGGTGCAGGCGCTCACGGCGCTCCGGCAGCCCGGCGGCGGCCAGGCGGGCAACGTAGTCCCGCAGCCAGCGCCGCTTGAAGTACTCCAGCTTGCGCACACCGTCCAGTATCTGCTCCTTGGCGAGGCCGCCGCCGAGGAGGATGATCAGCGCCTCCCGCAACGGCGTGTCCCGCTCCTCGTCGAAAACCATGACCGCCTCCGCCTTGTTCAGGTAGGAGTGCACCTCCTCGCGCTTGTCCTGTTTGCGCAGGAGGAACTGCTTGAGATGCTGGACGCCGTAGGCGATCTGGCGCGAGACGTCCTGCATGCTGAGGCGGAAGATGAGGGACTCCGCCTCGTTGTGAGCGACGTACTCGCCGACCTGGTAGAGGCCGATGAGGAAGCTGTGGGAGAGGATGTGCAGGACGACGGAGGTCTCGGTCCAGACGCGGGTGTCTATGATTGCGCGGTGGAAGTAGCCGGGGCTCTGAAGGCCCATGCCGCCGCCGTTGGAGAGGGCGCGCTTGCGGAACACCTCGAACTGGCGGGCGGCGTCGAACTCAGCGGTGGAGAGGTAGAGCTTGATCTCGTGATAGCCGTAGGACATCTCTGGGAGCCACCTGCCGACGACGTCGCCGGCGAGGAGCGCCTTCTCGCAGAAGTAGGTGCAGAGCTGGCACAGCGACCGCTCGATCTCATCGGGCAGGGGCTCCAGGGTGTCCCAGGGGATATCGGTGGCGGGCCGCCAGCGGCGCTGGACCGCCTCTTCGTAGAGGTCAGCGGCGTTATCGGCCCAGAGCTCCGCCTTCTCGTAGATGGAGTATCCCATCGCGGCGATGCCGGGGATGGGATGGGCGCCGCGCGGCATCTCCGACTGGTAGGGCCACTTGTCGGGGACATCACCGTAGCTGCCGATGTTGAGGGCGCCGACGGTGAGCCCCTTCTTACCGGGGCGAGCGCGAATGCCCCACTCAGTGGGGACGCGCATCCAGCTCAAGTCCAGCACCTGCTCGCCTCGATCGGCTGCAGCACGCATGCGCTCCTGCTGGGCGATGAACTTCTCCGCCTGCTCGGGGCGGATGCCGGCCTCCATCTGCGTAATCAGCATCTCGGCCTGCGCGCCAAGGGCGAGGGCGCGCTTGATCAGCTCCTCCGGCCAGCCGTTCTTGGCCGCCGCTTTCGCCAGCTCTTCGGGGATAGTGATCTCGCCGCCGGCGCGGATACGCTCCTGCTCGGCGATGAACTTCTCCGCCTGCTCGGCGTCGGCGCCGGGCGTCTGGATCTGCTGCTTGACGGCCTCCGCGGGAAAGCCCAACGCCAGGGCGCGGCGCATCAGGTCCAGAGGGATGCCTTTTTCGTTGGCGACTTGCGCCAGGTCTTCGGGAACTTCAGGTGACCCGTCAGCCATGGTTCCTCCTTTGGGGGGCGATGGCGCCGCGGTTAAACCGGGCGCCTCTGTCATTTAGCCATACTAAATGACCATCGTCAAGAGTATCTTAGCGAGCGCTAAGGTAACTGCAAGCCTTCAATTGTGCAACTGAGACTAAGTTCCTCTCTTAAGGGCAAAGGTAGACTATAACGGCGACGATACCATGTCAAGAGCGCGTCCGGTGAGCGCGCACCAGCTTGCGGCTAGCCCTCACCAATCAGCAGTCGGCTGCCTCCGTCGCCTCGGCTTCTGGCGGCGGAAGGCCCAGACCAGCACCACGCCGGCGATGAAGCCGCCTACGTGGGCCCAGAAGGCGATACCCTCCGTGGCGCCGGCAGCGGCGCCGAGCGAGGCGACGCCGCTGAGGAGCTGGAGAAGGAACCAGAAGACGATGAGGAACGCCGCCGGCACAGGGAACGCCCCGAAAAACCAGAGCCAGGGGATGAGCACGGAGACGGTGGCGCGCGGGTAGA
>JADFNQ010000150.1 GCA_022563285.1 Chloroflexota bacterium
CCCTGCGCACCGGTGCCACGGTCATCCCCTCCTTCTGTATTCGAACCGAGCAGGGTGGCATCGACGCCTACCTGGAGGAGCCCCTGGAGATGGAGCGGACGGGCGACATGGAGAAGGACATCCGCGTGAACACGCTGCGATTCCTGGCCCGTGTGGAGCGCCGCCTGCGGGAGCACCCAGACCAGTGGGTGGTGCTGGAGTCCATCTGGGACGGGGGGGCGCCACGACCCGAGAGCCCTCCCGGGGCCGCGGAGGAAGAGGTATGAGCGAGGCTGTGCGGCCCGGTAAGGCCGATCTCCACATACATACCGCTTTCAGCGACGGCATGGCCTCCACGCGACAGATCCTGGAGTACGTGGAGGCGGAGACCGATCTGGACGTCATCGCCATTACGGACCACGACGATCTCCGAGGTGCCATGAAGACCCGAGAAACCTGGGCCCTGGGCCGATACCGTTTCCAGGTCGTTCCCGGCATGGAGGTGACTGCCATCGAAGGGCACATCATCGCCCTGTTCGTGGAGGAGCCGCTGCCTTCCCTGCGGCCGGTGGAAGAGGTGCTGGCGGCGGTGCATCGACAGGGTGGACTCGCCATCGCCGCCCACCCGCTGAGCTGGCTCACCCGCTCCCTGGGTAAGAGAACCCTGGAGCGTATTGCCGCTTCCAAGCTGGAAGGCGTATACCTGGACGGGCTGGAGACTGCCAACCAGTCGCCGGGAGCCGGACTACGCCTCAAGCGGGTGGCGGCCCTCAACCGGGAGCGTTACCATCTGGCCCAAGTGGGTGCCAGCGACGCCCACTTCCTGAAGTCGATCGCTAGCGCCTGCACCGAGTTCCCCGGCCGCACTGCGGAAGACCTGCGGCGCAGCATACTGGAGCGTACCTGTCGCGGCGTCAACGGACGCCATCCCAGCCTGCTGGAGATCGGGCCCGGGCAGCTTCTGCGGCAGACCTGGCGCGGCATCCTAGTGACGCCGCGTACGTTGGGCTGGGGGCCCACCGCCATGAGTTTCGTCAAGCGCATCTTCTCCCTGCGATGAAGATCGCCCTCGTCAGCCCCTACGACTGGGCCGTGCCCGGTGGCGTCAACAACCACGTGCGTCCCCTCGCCGCCCACTTCATCCGGGCCGGCCACGAGGTTCGGATCATCGCGCCCTCCTCGCGCCGCTGGTCCCACAGTTGCGACTACTTAACGGTAATCGGTGAGCACGTCATCGGCCTGCCCGCCAGCGGCTCGGTCGCCAACGTCTGTTTCTCGTTCAACCTGGGCCCCCGCGTGAAGTCGCTCCTCGCTCGGGAGGGCTTCGACATGGTGCACGTGCATGAGCCGTTTCAACCGCTGTTACCGTTCCAGTTCCTCCGCTACGCCGACACGACCCTAGTGACCACCTTCCATGCCACCCGCGAGGGCGGCAGCCGCCTGTACGCCTACGCCCGCTTTCTGATCAAGCCCTGGTGGGACCGTATCGACGGACGCATCGCGGTGTCCAGGGCGGCCCTTAAGATGATCGGCCGATACTTTGCCGATCGCTACCGCATCATCCCCAACGGCATCGACTATCCGCACTTCGCGTCGGAGGTGCCGCCGATACCCAAGTACATCGACGGCAAACGCAACATCCTTTTCGTAGGCCGCCAGGAGAAGCGCAAAGGGTTGCCCTACCTGCTGGAAGCATATGCCCGCCTCAAGCGTGAACGGCCGGACATCAGGCTCATTGTGGTGGGGCCGGACGGCGGCATCCGCCCCGCCTGCGAGCGCTACGTGCGCCGACACCAGTTGGAGGACGTTGTATTCACCGGTTTCGTCCCTTACGAGGAGCTGCCTCGATACTACAAGACGGCGGACGTCTACTGCGCGCCCAGCACCGGTCACGAGAGCTTCGGCATTGTCCTGCTGGAGGCGATGGCGGCGGGCACGCCGATCATCGCCTCCGACATCGGCGGCTTCGCCGACGTGCTGGAGGATGGGGTGGAAGGGATGCTGGTACCGCCACGTGATGCGCAAGCTCTGGCCACGGCCATGGACCGTCTCCTGTCTGATGCCGCTCTGCGCGAGCAGATGGGGCGCGCGGGCACCGTGCGGGCGGAGCCCTACGGCTGGGAGCACGTGAGCGCACGGGTGCTGGAATACTACGAGACCGTGGCCAACGGCGGCGCCTCAGCCGGCGGGCCGTAGCATGTCACGGCTCCTTCCTCGCTCCGCTCCCCGCTGGCTGACCGACCCCATCGTCGGCGTTCTGGCGCGGGGGGGGGTCACGCCCAACATGCTGACCCTGGCCGGCGTCCTGGGCAACGCCGGCGCCGCGGCGCTCGCCGCCAGGGGTGACTTCCTGCCTGCCGGTATCGTGATGCTGGCCGCCAGCTCCCTGGACATGCTGGACGGTGCCCTGGCCCGCGCCACCGGCAAGGCGACCCGCTTCGGCTCCGTGTTCGACGCCGTGATGGACCGCCTCTCCGAGGCGGCGGTGCTGTTCGGCCTCCTCTTCTACTTCAGCGACCGCGGCGGCCGCGAGGAGGAGATGCTGATCTTCGCCGCCCTGGTCGCTTCCTTCCTTGTCAGCTATACGCGCGCCCGGGCGGAGATCGTGGACGTCCCCCTGCGGGAAGGGCTGTTCGGGCGGGCGGAGCGGGTGCTCCTACTGGGCGCAGCACTTATTATCGGCGAGGTGACGGTAACCGGCTTGACGGTGGGCCTCTGGGTCCTGGCCGTAGCGGCGGGCGTCACCGCTATCCAACGCCTCGCCCTCGTGTGGTTACGCGTGGGGCGCTCCGGAGACGAAGACGGGTGATCCCGCTCAAGGACCAGGAAGCGATCCGCGTGAAGTTCGCCCAGGAGCTGCTGGGCCCGGTGAAGATCGACTACTTCACCCAGAAGGAGCTGGACATCGTCGTCCCCGGTCGCCAGCCATGCGCCTACTGCAAGCCCACGCGGGAGATGCTGCAGGAGCTGGCCGCGCTGAGCGACCTGATCAGCCTGCGGGTGCACAACCTTGAGGAGGAGCGCGCGGAGGCGGCGAAGTTCGGCGTGGAGCGGATCCCCGGCATCGTCCTGCGGGGCAGGGACAGCGCAGGGTTCAAGTTCTACGGCATGCCCGGCGGCACAGAGTTCGCCAGCTTCCTGGACACGATCGTGGACATCTCCCGCAACGAGGTCCTCTTCTCGGAGGAGTCGGTCAAGTCGCTGGGCAAGCTCAAGGAGGACGTCCGGGTACGCGTGTTCGTCGCTCCCACCTGTCCATACTGCCCGGTGATGGCGCGCGCGGCCTTCCAGATGGCGCTGATCAACCCCCACGTGAAGGCCGAGGTGGTAGAGGCGAACGAGTTCCCGGAGCTGGCGAAGCGCTACAACGTGACGGCGGTGCCGCTGACCGTGATTGGGGACCGAATCTTGATACCGGGGGCGGTGCCGGAGAAGGCGCTGGTGGAGCAGGTGCTGAAGGCGGTGCAGTCGCCGGCGGCGCAGCCCTCGGACGTCCGGGGGCCAAGCTCGCCGCAGGCAGCGGAGGCAGAGGCCCGCAGGGAGCCACCGCCCGCCGGCGAGCCCGGACGGGGCAGCGGTCTCATCCTCCCCTAGCGGGTACGTCGGGCGCAGCAAGGCGTTCGATCAAACGGTTTTCCCTATCTGGGGATCGATTGTGGGGGTGTCGCCGGATACGGGGTTTGATTGTGCGGGTGTGAGTTCCGGCGATCGGGTCGCGTCGGCGTATTCGGCGTCCCGGGGGCCGGAGGCGGTACGTTCGATTGTACGTCGTTCATCGATAGGGGGTTGAACGTTCAATCGACCCTCCTGTATCTGGTGGGCGCGCTGAATGAGGCGCTGGAGGAGGAGGGCGGCGACCTCTTCAGCGCGGCGCTGCTTGAGCCGGTGGCGGCGGGCGAGGCCGAGGAGGGCCTGGCGGGCCTGGGGGGAGGAGGCGAGGAGGGCGCCGAGCAGGGCGAACTGGGCGGAGCGGCGGCCGTGCTTGAGGGCGTTGAGGTTGCCGGGTGGGGCGCCGGCGCCGGGGCGTCGGCCGCCCCTACGGGATTTCTTGGCCGCAGACCCAGACGGGCGAGTTGAACGCAGATTAGCCGCAGACCCAGACGGGCGAGTTGATTTCACGGGGCACCTCCAGTCTGAGGGTAGGGGTTGGGAGCGGGAGGTGTAAGGGGGAGGAGGCAGGGGGCCGGGGGGGCGGGCGAAGGAGAGGGTTCGGGCGTCGTCGCTTTGGCTCCAGGCCGACGTGCCCAAGCG
>JADFNQ010000008.1 GCA_022563285.1 Chloroflexota bacterium
GGGGCGGCCCGCCCACGTGGAGACGGTGCCCCTCAGCGCCGGCCGCCACCTGCGCGACCTGGAAGGCAGCCTGGCCGAGCTCCAGGCCCAGGCCGCGGACGTGGGTGACGCCTACCTGCGCGTCCGCGTGCACCTGGACGGCCCCGTCCCCGGCCTCACCCGCCAGGTGCGCGAGCTGCTGCCCAACACGCTGGAGGTCGTCCCCGTCTACCCGGAGCGGGAGCGGACGGAGAGCGCGGAGCGGCTGCGCAACCTCTCCCCGGAGCAGATGCTGGCCGACTACCACCAGGCCACGTACGGCTCGCCTGTCCCGGCGCCGGTGCTGGACCTGTTCCGCAGCCTGCAGGAGGATGTCGACCATGCGACCCCATAAGCTACAGCTGGAGGGGTTCACCTGCTACCGGCAGCCCACGGAGATCAGCTTCGATGGGCTGGACCTGTTCGCCATCACCGGCCCTACCGGCTCCGGCAAGAGCTCCATCGTGGACGGCATCACCTACGCCCTCTACGGCCGCGTCCCCCGCCTGGGTAGTGAGGTTCGCAGCCTGATCTCCCTGGGCTCGGAGCGGCTTCAGGCCGCGTTCGAGTTCGCCGTTAACGGAGACCGCTACCGGGTCGTCCGCTCCACCGGCCACAAGGGGGCCGCCCACGTGCAGCTCTTCCGCTTCGACAGCGCGAAGGAGGAGTGGGAGGGGCTGGAGGACCGGGCCGCCGCCGTCGCTAAGAAGATCCGTGGCCTCCTGGGCCTGGACTACGAAGGGTTTATCCGCTCCGTGCTGCTGCCTCAGGGCCAGTTCCACCTGTTCCTCGCCGGGGAGCCCAAGGAGCGTTACCAGGTGCTGGAGGAGCTCCTCCGCCTGGACGTGTACGCCCGTATCATGCAGGCGGCGAACACCCATGCCCGCAGCGCCGAGGGTGAGGCCGTATCGCTGGCCCGCCGCCTGGCCGAGGACTACGTTGACGCCACGGCGGAAGCGCTGAAGGACAGGAAGCTGGAGCTTGGCAGCCTGGAACGCAGCCGCCAGGGGCTGGAGGGGCAGCGCGCCGCCCTGGCGGAGGGGCGCGAGGCCGCCGAGGGGCTGCGTGCCGCTCAGGGCGCCCGCGCCGAGGCCAGCACCAAGCTCCAGGCGGCGCGCTCCACCCTCGAGGCGGCCGAATCCACCCTCCGCGACGGCAGTATCCGGCTTGAGGAGTTGGACAGACGCATCAAGTCGATCCAGGAGGAGATCGGAGGCGTCGGCTACGAGCCCGATGTGCAGCAGCGGCTGAAGCTAGCTCTTACACCGGCGCGGGAGCTGGAGAAGGCCACCACGCGCGCGCAGTCGCTGGGTGAGCGTCAGGCCAAGGCCTCGAAGGCTGAGGCGGACGCTCGCGGGCTGGTCGGGAGCTGCCGCGGGCGCGCCGACCAGGCCGCGACCGCCCTGGCAAAAGCGGAGGCGGGGCTGGAGGAGCTCCGCCGCCGCGAAGCCGCAGTACGCCTCCGCGCCGGCCTCTCCGCCGGCGAACCGTGTCCGGTCTGCGGCCAGCCCGTGGCCCTCATCCCGCCCGGCGAGCACGTCGTGCTGGACGAGGCGCAGCGGGAACGGGATGCCGCCGCCGAGGCCCAGGCCAAGGCCGCAACAGCCCTCCAGACAGCGGATCGCGACCTCACCCGCGCCGAGACCGAACTTCAGTCCACCAACCGAGAAGTCGGGAAGGCGCGGGAGGACGCTGACCGCTGGCAGAAGGAGCTACTGGAGCGCCTCGGGGCGCAGCAGCCGGTCGCCGCCGCGGTAATTCAGCAGCGGATTCAACAACAGGACGCGGCGCAGAGGCGCGTCGCCGACCTGTCAGGAGACAGAGACGCCGTACAGAAGAAGCGAGATGAGCTCCAGAGGGAGTTCCAGGCCGCGGAGGCGAAGGTCGCCAGCGCCGGCGCGGAGGCGGCCGTCCACAAGGAAGCCGTCGCCAAGCACGAGAAGGATGCCGGAGCCCGCCGCGATTCCCTCACCGCTCTCTGCGCCGAACATGAGTGGGGCGATATCAGGCAGGCGCTGGAGAGGGGCGCGGACGCCCTGGAGGTCATAGCCGGAAGGCAGACGGAGGTGGGCCGCGAGCTGACCGGCCTAGACCAGGCGATCGGGGCCGCCCGAGCGGACGTCAAGCGCATCGAGGAGGGGATCGCTCAGGCGAAGAAGCTCCGGGCTGAGGAGAAGTCGCTGCGGCGATCGGCGGAGACCGCCAAGCAGCTGGCTAACCTGCTCCGCGCCGACCGTTTCCAGGCCTACATCCAGCGCGCCGCCCTCAAGGCGCTGGCGGAGGACGCCTCCCGCCACCTGCGGCTCATCTCCGATAACCGCTACGAGCTGGACCTGGAGGACACGCCCGAGGGCCGCGACTCCACCTTCCGGCGAGAGTCCCAGGAGTTCGTTGTTATCGATCACTGGGGCGATCAGGAGAAGCGCTCCGTGAAGACGCTTTCGGGCGGCGAGACGTTCCTCGCCTCGCTCTCGCTGGCGCTCGCCCTAGCGGAACGGCTGCCGGAGCTGGGCGCCGCTGTTCGCCCCACGAGGCTGGACAGCCTGTTCCTGGACGAAGGCTTCGGCACCCTGGACGACGACTCGCTCGACGCGGTAGCCAGCGCCCTGGACCGGCTGCACCTAGGCGCCGACGGCTCCGGACCATCCAGACGCGTCATCGGCGTCATCACCCACCGGACGCAACTGGCGGAGCGGATGCCGGCCCAGATACGGGTCATCAAGTCGGAAGACGGCAGCACAGTAGAGCAATTCTAGCAGCCGCTGCGGCGAGCCCCCGCGCCGCCTCCTCTGAAGCGATTTATGTCATCTTCGCGCATTCAGGTGGCCCCCGCCCGCCCCTAACCTGTAACATGTTGAGCCTTCCTGTCGTCCTCAACATAGAGCAGCACTGCACCCGAATCAACAGCCATGGAGACTACTACAGCGCAGGAAACGCAGACCAGGGTCGGACAGAGGACGGCCTACATCCTCGCCGACGCGGACGTCTGGCCGTCTGCCTTCCAGGCGGCGTTGCAGGGCGAAAGCTTCGCCGTCTTCACCTCCCAGGAGCTACACGAGCTGTTTGACCGCTCCCACGACGAGCCGCCCACTCTCCTCGTCTTGGCGAAGCGGAACGCGCGGTTCGCCGTCCGCGCCTGCCACGCCGTGCGCGGGCTAAAGGACGTGCCGACCATCGTTGTGATCCCCAGCGAGACCGACTTTGTGCCCGTAATGGACGCCGGCGCCGACGATGCGGTCACCGCATCCAGCGACCCCGCCGTCTTCGCCACCCGCGTCCGCGCCCTCCTCCGCAGGGCACAGCGCTGGCAAAGCGGGCAGGAGGCCGGCATCATCGCTATCCGCGAACTCCTGATCGACCTAGACAAGCGCGAGGTGGTGTTGCGGGGACGCTCCGTACTTCTCACCCCCACGGAGCTTCGCATCCTCACCCTGCTGGCGGAGAAGGCGGGGAAGGTCATTGACGCCCGTTCTCTTCTCTCGGCGGTTCACGAACACGACTACGACGACCGCGAGGCCCAGAACTTGGTCAAGGTGCACATCGCCAACCTCCGGCGCAAGCTGGAGGACGGCCGCGACGGCAATCCCTATATCCTCTGCGTCCGCAGCTTTGGCTACATGCTGGAGCGCCGCTCTGAGCGGCGTGAGAACGACCCTCTCACAGCCCTCCTGGATGCCACCGGCAATCAGGAAGGCGCCTAGCGCATTTACCAGTTCTGAACTTCTCCTTAACTGAAGCAATACCTGTTTGTTGTCACAGCTTGTCCCGTCTTTGCTAGCCTGGGGTGGACAAACAGCTCATAGAGGTACACCTCACTAATGTGATGGGAGGCAGCGATGGGACTCAAGTTCTTTAGGCGCAGGCAGGACACGGAAGGCCCCGTGCCGACAGAGACGGGCGGCGCGAAGGAACGCTACAACGCCTACTTCCCGCGCCTGTTCGCCTACGTTCGCTCCTGCGTCGGGGGTGACATGCCCGCGCAAGAGATCATGGTCCAGGCCTTCTACCAGGCGTTCCGCCGGGCGGGCGGCCGCGACGAGGATAGGTTCCGCACCGTACTCTTCCGCAGCGCACGCCGGCTGTGCCGACCGACCCTCCAGGACCACAGGTCTGAAGATGGTGATCCCCTCAACGCCAGCGAGCGCGAGGTCATCTCCCTCGTGTTCGACGCCGGCCTCACCCGAGAGCAGATCGCCCGACTTTTTCGCATCCGTCCAACAACCGTCAGCTCTCTACTCATGGCCGCCCTGCGCAAGCTCAAGGAGCAGACTTCGGCAGCGGCGGCGCCAGCCTATCTCAAGCTAGCCTGAACCGTTTGTCTACAGAGAGGAACGAATGACGATGCCGGAGTTCGCCGCCATCACCGGTGTGGGGGCCGCCGTCCTGATACTGCTCCTGCTCGCCGCCGTCCTGGCGATCGTCAAGACCGGTCGCACCCGTGCGGAGATGGAGGGGAAGATCCAGGAGCTAGCCCGCCATAGTCACCAGCTACGGCTCCTCAACCGCCTCGCGTTCCTTCTGGCGCAGGAGAGCAGGCGCCGTGGCTGCGCGCGCTCGGCGACGGAGTTCTTCGTCCAGGAGATGGGCACCGGCCGCGCCGTCTACTGGCGACCGGACAGCGAGGGGGAGCCGGAGGCTCCCTGGCTATCGTTCCCTGATGACGGTCACTCGGACGCGCCCGCGCTCTTGCCTGAGGCCCAGCGGATCATCCTGGCCCGGGCGGCAGCCCGCGGCAGCGTACCCCTCATCCTGAGCAGCGATTCGCAGGACCAGCGGCCACAGCCGCTACGCATGGCCGACGCTCCGGCCCAGGGGTTCACGCTCTACATCCCCATCGGCGATTCCCCGCGCGAGGGGGTGCTGGAGATCTACTCCGGCCGGGAGCGCTGGGAGCCACCCATGTGGGAGCTCCTGGCCCCGCTGACCGCCGAGTTCACCGGCGCCCTTAGACGCGCCCGCCACTATGAAGAGATCCAGGAGCAGGCCGACCTGGACTTCGTTACCGGCCTGTTCAATCATCGCTTCATGCAAGGCTACCTGCAGCGGCTCGTCAGCGCCGGGGCCGCGAGAGAGCGCAAGTTCGCCGTGCTGCTGATGGACGTGGACAACTTCAAGACGTTCAACGATACCTACGGCCACTCTATGGGTGACCGCGTGCTCCAGCTCCTTGCGAACCAGTTGAAGCTGATGACCGACAAGGTAGGGATCGTGGGCCGCTTCGGCGGCGACGAGTTCATCGTCGTCCTCCCCGGTCACGCGGGAGAGGAGGCCTGGACGTTCGCCCAGGCCTTCCAGGACTGGATCACAAACTACACCTTCAAGATCCCCGGCGGGCAGACGGTACCGATCTTCGTCTCCTGGGGGCTCGCCGCCTTCCCCGAGGACAGTGAGCAGCGGCAGGAGCTCCTGGCCGTGGCCGACGCCCGCCTATACCAGAGCAAGCGCTCTCGACCACGCGGCCCTAATCACGGCCGCCGCCAGCTCGACCGGAAGGCCGGGCTGGGGATCTTCGGTTTTCTGGACCGCCTGGTGACCTCCGTCGACAGCAAGGACCACTACACCCGCGCCCACTGCGAGAGCACGGCCGAGTACGCCCTAATGCTGGCCCAGGAGATCGGCCTCTCTCCCTCGGCCCAGCGGATCCTTCGCCTCGCCGCGCTCCTGCACGACGTCGGCAAGATATGCATACCGGACGAAATTCTCCGCAAGCCCGGGGAGCTCACCGCCGAGGAGTTCGCCGTGATCAAGCACCACGTGTCCATAGCGGAGAACCTTATCGTGGACGTCCCCAACGCCGAGGAGGTGCGCGAAATCGCCCGCCATCACCACGAGCGGTTCGACGGCAGCGGCTATCCGGACGGCCTGAAGGGAGAGGATATCCCCTTCCTGGCCCGCGTGCTGGCTCTAGTTGACGCCTTCTCCGCCATGACCCTGGACCGGCCCTACCGTAACGGCCTCCCCCGCGAAGAGGCCTACGCGGAGCTTCAGCGCGTCGCCGGCGCGCAGCTCGATCCTGAGCTGGTGAAGGCGTTCCGCCGGGTTATAACGGCGCCGGTAGATGCGACCGCCGTTTCCAGCGCGCCCATCTAGGCTTAGCCAGCCAAATCCGCCAGGAAATCCAGCAGCAGCCGGTTCACCTCATCCGGCTTCTCCTGCTGGGTCCAGTGGCCGCAGTCCCTGATCAACTCCTTGCGGAGGTGGGGCAGCCAGCGCTCAATCCCTTCCGCGAACTCCGGGCGGAGCACCGGGTCCTTATCCGTTACGATCACCAGGCACGGGCACTCTATGGTCCGGTCCGCCAGGTCCTGAGTGGTCTCCCAGTTCCGGTCGATGTTGCGGTAGTAGTTGAGAGGGCCGCTCATGCCACCCCCGCTGAACGCCTCCAGGTACACCTGGAACTCGTCGGACGATAGGAAAGCGGGATCGGCGGCCACGCCGTCGTACATGCGGCGAAGAGCGGCGGGCAGGTCGGAGGAGAAACGGGCCTCGGCGACACCGGGCTCCTGGAAGAAGAGGACGTAGGCCATGCTGTTCCCCATCTGCTTGAGCACGTTCGTGGGAGGAAAGCCAACGCAGCGTCCACGGTAGGGGACGTTGAGGCTGACCACACGCTCCACCCTCTCCGGGTGCATTACGGCAACGCTCCAGACGACGATACTGGCCCAATCGTGGCCGACGAAGACGGCCTTTTCGATGTCCAGTGTGTCCAGCAGGCCGACGAGGTCACCGACGAGGTGCTGGATGTCATACTCCTCGACCGCTTCAGGCTTGTCCGATCCGCCGTAGCCCCGCAGGTCGGGCGCTATCGCCCACAGGCCGGCCGCCGCCAGCGCCGGTATCTGGCGCCGCCAGGAGTACCACAGCTCAGGGAAGCCGTGGCAGAGCAGCACCGGGAACCCCTCCCCCTGCTCCACTAGATGCAGCCGTATGCCGTTGCTCTCCACCGTGCGGTGGCGCCAGCTCTCCTCGGGCATGGTGTCCTCCCGTCCCGTCTCTCTTCGGGTCAGGATAGCGCACCGCCTTAGCTGTGGCGAGCCGAGGCCAGCCGAGAACGAAATACCAGGAGGGGCATCTTCAACGCCCCTCCTGGGCCGCCCGCTCTTTGGGGAGGGCCTACTCTTCGATGATGATCTTTCCCACCATGCCCGCTTCCCTGTGGCCAGGGACGGAGCAGTAGAACTCGTACTCGCCCGCCTCAGTCGCCTGGAAGACCAGCTCCGCGTGCTCGTAACCCTCGGCGGCGATGTGCAGCGGCACCAGGCTCACCTGAGGGGCGGGATCCGTTTCGTGACCGTCGCCGGCAACCGCTGCCTCGTCCTCGTGGTCCACGTGCACGGCTCCGTCGGCGTCCAGCACTATGAATTCAGCCTCGTCAGCGGTGTAGTCGTGGAGAACCGGGTCGTGGTTGTCCAGCCGCAGCCGAACCGTCTCCCCAACCTTGACCGTGATCGTTTCAGGGGCGAACCTGAAATCCTCTGTGCGCATGGTGATGACCAGTTCGTCGCCAACATTCTCCACCCGCCCGCCCTCGCTGTGGCTGGTGGCGTCGTCGCTCCCGCTGGAGGAGCCGCCGCAGGCGGCGATCAAGGCGATAATCGCCACGGCCAGTAGCGCCACGACCGTCAGCACAACCGATTCCCTCATCTCCTTACTCATGTTCCCACCTCTCTCTAGATTCCCTTCGTCTACATTGTCCGCCAGCTACCTCCCGCCTTTGATCCAGGCGATGGCGTAGTATGACTAAGCAATATGGCTTAGACGAGCGTGCTCAGAAGGCTGATAGAATTGGGTTGTGGGAACGCACACAGGGAAACCGATCCGGGTGATGATCGCGGATGATCACGCGCTGGTGCGCGAGGGCACGCGGCAGATACTGGAGGACCAGCCTGGCCTTGAGGTGGTAGGGGAAGCTCAGGACGGCGAGGAGGCGGTTGCGCTGGTCTCCCGCCTGCATCCCGACGTGGTGCTGATGGACATCGCCATGCCCAAGCTGAACGGTATCGAGGCGACGCGCCTGATCAAGAAGGAATCGCCCTCCACCAGCGTCCTGATCCTAACCGCCTACGACGATGACCAGTACATCTACGCTCTGCTGGATGCCGGGGCAGCGGGATATCTGCTGAAGAGCGTGCGCGGCGAGGAGCTGGCGCAGGCGGTGCGGGCCGTGGCGCAGGGGGAATCGGTTCTCCACCCCGCCATAGCCGCTAAGGTGTTCAAGCGCTACACCAGCCCCGGACAGGCCACCGCTCAAGAGGAGATTGAGCCCCTGACCGAACGGGAGTCCGAGGTGCTGGGCATGGCGGCAAAGGGGCTCAGCAACAAGATGATCGCCCGCGAACTGAAGCTAAGCGACCGCACCGTGCAGGCGCACCTCAGCAACATCTTCGGCAAGCTGGGCGTGGCCTCCAGGACGGAGGCGGTGATCACCGGCCTCCGGCGCGGCCTCCTGCAACTGGAGGAACTCTCGTGAGGAACGTCCAGACCCCCACCGCCACCCAGGAATGGCCCTGGCGCCAGGGGCCATCAGCCGTGCTGGCCAGCTTCCGCCGCCGCTGGTACGACACCCGCTTCTGGGTGATCCAGGGTATGGTCATAGCGGTCACCGCTATCCACTACACCGTAGAAGCCTTCCCCGTCGATGATTCCATCTCCACGGTCCACCACATACCGGTAATCCTCTACCTGATCCCCGTAGTATATGCCAGCCTCCATTACGGATGGGAAGGCGGTGTCCTGACCGCTGTGTGGGCCGGTCTCCTGACCGTACCCAGCATGGCGATATCGCACCGGTCTGACTTCCACTGGGCGGGCGAGTTGGGCCAGGTGGCCGTCACGCTCCTGGTTGGCGCCGTGCTGGCCTGGCGGGTCAAGCTGGAGGCGGAGCAGCGGCAGCGGGCGGAACGCACCAGCATTGAGCTGGCGGTCTCTGAAGAGAAATACCGGAGCATCTTTGAGAGCGCCGGCGATCCCATCCTGGTCTGCGACGGCGGCGGCCGCATCACGGCCGCCAACGACGCGGCGGCTCTGATGTCCGGGTATTCCTGCGCTGAGGTGCTGGGAATGCCTGTAGAGCGGCTGTTCGGGGCGGAAGGGCGGCAACTTCTGGTCGACACCTCCCAACACGAACCCGACGACCGCCTGCGCCTGGTGTTCACCAGGAAGGACGGCTCTACCGCGCTGGTGGACGCCGCCCGAACGGCCCTGGGCGGCGACAGTGAGGGGCGCGCCACCCAGGTCGTCCTGCGTGACGTTACAGAGCAGGAGCGCCTTCACGAAGAGATGCGCACCTACATCCGGGAGGTGACGCGGGCCCAGGAGGAGGAGCGCACTCGCATAGCCCGCGAGCTGCATGACGACACCGCCCAGTCGCTGGTCCTGCTCTGCCGCGGCCTGGACGTCGCCGCCCGGGGAGGCGCCCCAAGCGAGAAGCTAGAGGAGATGCGCAGCCAGGCCGAATCCCTCCTGGAGAACGTGCGGCGGTTCAGCCGCGACCTGCGGCCGTCCATCCTGGACGACCTGGGGCTGCTGCCCGCCATAGAATGGGTGGCCGCAGAGATGACCGGCAGGGGGGCGGCCAGCGCCTCGGTCAAAGTGGAAGGGACCCCTCGTCGGCTGTCGACGGAAGCGGAGATCGTACTGTTCAGGATAGCCCAGGAGGCGCTTCGCAACGTGGAGAAGCACGCTGGGCCGTGTTCCGCCAGCGTGGAGGTTAACTTCGGCCCGAAAGAAGTGACCCTCACCATCACCGATGACGGCCGGGGGTTTGAGCCCCCGGAGCAGGGCGCCCGGCTGGCCCGGCTGGGGAAGCTGGGCCTTCTGGGCATGCAGGAGCGCGCTGAGCTGCTGGGCGCGGAGTTCGCCATCGAATCGCGCCCGGGACGGGGCACCAGCGTTCGGGTGAGGCTACCCACGGGCGACGGGAACGATCTAAGCGAAGCGGGATAAGGGTCCTCTCTGCCCTGCCCGCCGGCGATACTCTCAGTGCGGCGATCGCGGCCTACTTAGGGTGCTTGCGGGCGCGGGCGGCCTTGGCGGCGTACATCTGGCCATCGGCCTTGCGCAGGAGCACGCCAACGTCGTCGGCGTCCTCGGGGAAAGAGGCGCGGCCGCAGGAGACGGCGAGGCGCAGCTCGCGACCATTCTCTGCCGTCAGCACATCGCTCTCAACGCAACTCTGGAGACGCCCAGCGATCTCGGCCGCGCCGTCGCTGTCAGTGCGCGGCAGGATCACTGCGAACTCATCGCCGCCCAGGCGGGCCACGACATCGGAGGCACGGGAGTAGCGCACAAGCCGCTGGGCCAGGCTGCGGAGCGCCTCATCGCCGAGGCTGTGGCCAAAACTATCGTTCAGCTTCTTCAGGTCATCCAGATCAAAGACGAGGACGGAGACTGACGTACCGTAACGGTTAGCGGCGGCGATCTCCCGATCGAGCTGATCGAAGAAGTAGCGACGGTTATAGACCTGCGTGAGCTCATCTATGGCGGCCATGGTCCGTAGCTCGTCCCGCTGGCGCAGGCTCTCCAGGGACACGCCAAGGGCGATGCCCAGAGAGCTCAGGAGCTCCCGATCACGCAGGTCAATATTGGACCCGTCCGCCAGGAGCGCCATCACCCCCATCATTCTGCGGTAGGACTGGACGGGGACGAACACTACCTTCTGCCCGGGCACCATGATCGCCTCAGCGAGGAGGTCATCGCTGTGGTGAAGAGCCACCGGCTCCCCGCTGGAAAGCGCTTGCTGAATGGAGGCAGCCCCCAGGCGCAGGTAACGGTCGGCATCGGCACGACTGAGATTGGCGAGGGCGACCAGGCTGAGGAACCCGCCCTCGCTCTGGAGGGCCAGGAACGAACTCTTGAGGTGCAGCAGCTTATCCATGATGGCCGTCATGGACTGACAGGCGGCGTCAAACGTGGTCAGGGAGCCCAACTGAAGCGACACGACCCCGGGGTAGGCGCTGCGCTTCCGTAGCTTGAACATCTCGAAGAAGGCCCCCTCAATGGCGGCGGTAGCGATAACCAGGCCTACGACCAGAACGACCAGTTGTTGCAGCGGTGAGAAGGCCACTACGAAGTAGTAGACGGGCAACGAGGCGAGGATGCCGGAATAGACCCCTATCTGGGTGAGCCGCTTGACGCGGCGGACGTCCTTCAAGAAGTCGGCGATGGGGGCTTCGCCAGAAGGAGACGTATCAGTCAGAAGGTCGTCTCGATAGCGAGGTAGGTCTATGTCCGTGCTCATTGACAGGTCAGTAATACGTGTAAGAGATGCCTTACACCAAACAAGACGTGTGGACGACCCGCGCGTTACGGCATTACGTCAGACGAAGCGAAAATGACGAACGGCGCTTCCCGTTGACAGATTCTCAATTGCCGAATATCATGTGTATTTGGACGGCGACCACAATTGGCCGAATCCCGCAAGGCAGGCGGGAACGGGGGAACCGTACCCTGGGGTGAATCCGCCGGAGGCGGAAGGGCAGCTCTTTCAGCCCTAACCCGTCAGCTAACCTCGTAGGCCGCTGAAAGAGGCCATAGCGCCCCGCAGAGCCGGGCGGAGGCTATGTCCTCTGACCCGGTTTTTGATTGGGTTGCCCCCAGAACGGAGGTAAGGCTCATGCAGCGATTAGCCCATCGCTGTCCCCGCTGTGACCAGCCTCTGGGGATCTCCTGCGACATGTGGGGCAAGTATTACCTGTGCGGCGGCTGCGGCTTCACAGCGGAGGACGATGACGAACTGACCGGCAGAGGCGTGGCGCCGGTGTCACCACCGGGGCCGGAGCTCACGGAGATCGAGGCCTACCGGCTGCGGCAGGCCGCAACAAGGCAGTAGCATGTCAGGCGCTATCAGATTCCTCTACGGCTTGGCTCTAGGTATAAGCCTGGGGATCATCGGAGCGAGGCTTGCGGCCAGCGCCTCCACTAAGCCCCCCAGGCACTCCGACTGGAACAGCCGCTTTCGGGCAGCCGTAAGGGTTCCGAGAAAGCGGAAGGAGAAGGAAGAAGCCGCCCCTCGCTAGCGCTCACACCCCAGCGAAAGCGGGCCGCCCCGATGCGTCGGGGCGGCCTTTGAGCTTACAGAACCTTGAGCATCAGGAGCCAGGAATAGAAGATCAGCTTGACCAGGTCGGCCAGGAAGACGATGGGGTTGCTGGGGTTCTTGAGCTCCACGTGATTCAGAAAATCGAACTCGGCGAAGTAGACCTGATGCCCGTTGTCGGCGGTGGCATCGCGGAGGCGGCGGGACTCCACGTAGGGGATGTACGGGTCGGAGCGGTCGTGCATGATGAACAGGTCCGTGTCCAGGGCGGCGACGGCGCTGGAGGGTGACACATCTCGCAGGGTAGCGACGTCCTGGGGGGAGACCTCGCCCCAGAAGGCGAGGATGCGATCGGCGTCCCTATCCTCGAACGCCTCATATATCTCCAGCGCCTGAGGCGACAGCCGGCCAACGAGAGGACGGGCGGAAGCGTCCTCATCCACGAAGATGCGGGCCAGGATGTTGCGGTCCCCTTCGTCCGGCAGGTAGGAGATGACGCTGTTGTAGAGGACGCGGACGCTCTTGAGCCAGGGCTCCCAAGGCTCGCTGCGACCTTCGTACTGGATCGATTCGGTGGTGATGGCGCTTATGAGGTCCACAAGGTCGTAGTAAGTGCCCAACGAGGCGAAGAAGTCAACGTCGCTGCGTATCCGGGGGTCGGAGGCGGAGACCAGGGCGATACCGGCGCCGGCGGAGGCGCCGAAGATGCCGACGCGGTCAGGGTCCACGTAGGGCTGCCGCTGCAGCCACTGGTAAGAGGCGATTATCTCCTCCACGTTTGTGCCGAAGGCGCCGACCAACCCCTGGACGTCCTCCGGCAAGACGTTCTCACGGAACGGGTAGTACAGCTGGGGGATCATCACCACCATGCCGGCGCGGGCGGCGGTGGTGCTAAGGCGGACGACGCCCGGGTGGTCGCGGATGCGGGGGGCGGCGCCCACGGCGATGATCATCGCGCCGCGGGCATCGCCGTCCTTGGGCCGGTAGACGTCGGCGATCAGGCGGCCGCGACCTAGGGGCGCGTCCAGCCACACCTCTTCTCGGACGGGATCTTCGCCCACGATCTTGAGGACGCTGATCGGTGTGCCGAACAGGTCCGGCACGATGAGGGCAGTGGTGATGCCCACGCGGCTGTAGCGGACATTCCAGAGGGCGCCCCACATCATCACGAACACGATGACGATGGCGAAGGCCAGCCAGTAGCGGCGGAGGAAGCGGATAGTGCGCGCACCCATGGTCTGCTACCATTCTACTGCGCGCTCGCGGTGTACGAAACGCGATGGTGATCCCGGCTCACAGATAGACTCAAGGGAGCGGCAGTGAGAGAAGGTCTGCGCGGCCTGTACGTGATCATAGACCCGGCGGTGGCCCGGGGCCGGGACGAGGTGGAGATAGCGCGGGAAGCGCTGGACGGCGGCGCGCGGCTGCTCCAGCTGCGGGACAAGACGCGGGAGAAGGGGCTCCAGCTACCCATCGCACAGGCGCTGGGGGCGCTGTGTCGGGAGCGGGGAGCGCTGTTCATCGTGAACGACCACGTGGACCTGGCGCTGGCTGCGCACGCGGACGGGGTGCACGTGGGGCAGAAGGACCTGCCGGTAGGAGCGGTACGGCGGCTGGCGCCGCGGGAGATGATCGTGGGCTGCTCCACGAACAACCCTGAGGAGGCGAGGCGGGCGGAGGCGGACGGGGCGGACTACGTCTCCGTGGGGCGGCTGTTCCCCACCGGCTCCAAGGAGGACACCCGGCCGGCCACTACGGAGACGCTGCGAGCGGTGAAGACGGCGGTGTCCGTGCCGGTGTGCGCGATCGGTGGCATCAGCGAGACGAATATCGACGAGGCGCTGGCGGCGGGGGCGGACATCGTAGCCGTCATCGCGGCGGTGATCGCGGCGCCAGACCCTTCGGCAGGCTCAGGACAGGCTGTGCGGGAGGCGGCTCGCCGCCTGGCGGCGCGGTTCGGCTAAGGGGCGATGAGCCACCTGGCGCCGGACGGCGCCCTAAGCTCACCTGTCACCTCGCCCGAGGCGAGGTCGAGAAGGTATATCCTGCCGGTGTCCGCCTCCAAGAGCGCCACCGTGCTGGCATCCACGGGCGTGAAGTGGACGATGCCATCGGGCAGCTTGAACTGCTGAACGTCCGTGGGGTCTTCTTCGCTATAGACCAACAGGCCGCTCAGGAAATGAGCGTCCCACGGGTTGAAGGCGAGAATTCGCTGGTTGTCGCCCAGGGGGCAGGGAATTGTGCGCCCGGGGCCCAGGCAACCGTGGACGATGACATCGTCGCGGCCTGTCCGGACAAGGGATGGGGTCGGCTCTGATAGAGACTCGAGGGCTTCAGTAGGCAGCGGGAACGGCATTAGCTCAGACACGTTGCCACTGGGATCCACTGTCACGAACCGATTTGCGGGACAGAAGACCTGGACATTACTGCGGTCAATAGCCGCGATGGTCGGATACTGACCGCATCCCACGGGAAGCTCCGGCCGGGCAACTTCTTCGCCCGTGATCAGGTCGATGATGCCGATCCAGTGGGGATACTTCTCCTCAACAACCCGGGCTGTGTAGTAGAGGTAGCGCTCGTCTCCCGAGAGGGCCATCGCTTGCGCCCAGACGGTCGAGACGTTTCGGTCGGGCATGGGGATGGTCTGTTTGGGAGCGCCGGTGTCCCGAACATCAAAAACGCGCAGGCGGCCCTGGAAGTCGTCGCCCTCCAGGTCGGATACCAGCAGCTCGCCCGCAGAGGGGCGAAAGAGGGCCCAGGTCTGGTAGCCGCTGGTGAGTTCGCCCACCGTCTCGCCGGTGGACAGGTCGATGAGCGTAAGAAGGGCGTTCGTGCCCTCGTGCTCATCGTCGAGCGCGATGAGGACGTTCCCCGCTGAGAACGGCTGCGGGGGCGCCTCCTGCTCCTTCCCGCAGGCCAGGGCCAGGACCAACAGCGCCGCCGCTAAGAGGTAGACCCGCATCAAAGCCCTCGGTACTACAACGCAGAGCCATCTGCGCCGGTTCGCCCGCTAGCCGAACCGGGAGGGGCTGAACGGCTCCAGCGGCATCTCCGTGCGGCCCTTCGCGATGAGCTGGGCGATGAGCCTGCCGGTGATGGGGCCCAGGAGGATGCCGTTGCGGAAGTGGCCGCTGGCCGCGTAGACGTTCTCTTTGCCGGGCAGCCGGCCGATGATCGGGTGACCATCAGGGGAGCCGGGACGCAGGCCGGCCCAGGCGCTAACAACCTCGGCGTAGCGCAACGCCGGCACCATCGCCGTCGCCATCCGCCGCAGTCCGGCCAGTCCGCGGCGGGTGG
>JADFNQ010000151.1 GCA_022563285.1 Chloroflexota bacterium
AGCAGGTCGTTGGCGGCGGCGCCCCCGTCCACCCGTAGCTCCTCCAGCTTGACGCCGGAGTCGGCCTCCACCGCGTCGATGACGTCCCGGCTCTGGAACGCCATCGCCTCCAGAGCGGCGCGGACGATGTGGGCCTTGCCGGTGCCGCGGGTGATGCCCAGCAGGGCGCCGCGGGCGTGGGGGTCCCAGTGGGGTGCGCCCAGGCCGACGAAGGCCGGCACCAGGTATACGCCGTCGGTGTCCGGGACGCTGGCGGCCAGGGGCTCGGACTCGGCGCTGGTGGCGATGAGGCCCAGCTCGTCCCGAAGCCACTGGACGGCGGCGCCGGCGATGAAGATCGAGCCCTCAAGCGCGTAGGTGACGCTTTCACCCAGGCCCCAGGCGATGGTGCTGATCAGCGACTGGGAGGCGACGCGGCGGTCGCCGACGTTCATCAGGAGGAAGGCGCCCGTGCCGAAGGTGTTCTTGGCCATGCCCGGCGAGAAGCAGGCCTGGCCGAACAGCGCCGCCTGCTGGTCGCCCGCTATGCCGGCGACGGGGATGGCGCCGCCCAGCAGGGTCGTCTCGCCGAGCACACCGGAGGAGGGCCGCACCTCCGGCAACAGCGAGGGCGGAACGTCCAGCGCCTCTAACAGCTCACCGTCCCAGCGGCGCTCGAAGATGTCGTACATCAGGGTGCGGGAGGCGTTCGTGAAGTCGGTGGCGTGGATGCCGGTCAGCCGGTAGATGAGCCAGCAGTCCACCGTGCCGAACATCAGGTCGCCGCGCTCAGCGAGCCGGCGGGCGCCGGGGACGTTGTCCAGGAGCCACTTCACCTTGGTGCCGGAGAAGTAGGGGTCCAGGAGGAGGCCTGTCCGCTCGCGGAACAGCGGCTCCAGGCCGCGGGCGCGCAGGTCGTCGCACAGGGGCGCGGTGCGGCGGTCCTGCCAGACGATAGCGTTGGCGATCGGCCGCCCGTCACGGTCCCAGATGACGGTGGTCTCGCGCTGGTTGGTGATGCCGATGGCGGCGATGTCCCCGGGAGGAACCTTGGCTCTCGCCAGCGCTTGGCGGGCGGTCTCCAACTGCGACTCCCAGATCGTCTCCGGGTCGTGCTCCACCCAGCCGGGTTGGGGGTAGATCTGCTCGATCGGTTGCTGGGCGGAGGCGACGGGTGAGCCCGCGTGGTCGAACAGGATGGCGCGGGAGGAGGACGTGCCCTGGTCCAGGGCGAGAACGAAGTGATCCACAACGCCGAGAGGGTAGCATCCGCGGCGGTGGCTGTCGAGGGTTGACTTCTGTTCCGGCTGCCCTGAATATTGCCGCGATGGGGCCACCCGCAAGGAGGTTCAGCCATGGCCGACAAGACTAAGCGCTACTGGGGGTTCGTGCTCGCTGACATGCCGGCAGCCGCGGTGGCCGCCCAGGCCAAGATGCAGGAGGACGCCGGACTGGACGGGCTGCTCGCTCCGCAGCTGTACAGCACGCCGTTCATCCCCCTGGCTGCCGCCGCCACCGCCACCAGCCGTGTCCGCCTGCTCTCCGGCATCGCCCTAGCCTTCACCCGCAGCCCCTACGAGACTGCGCTGGCCGCCATGGATATGGACCGGATCAGCGGTGGACGCTTCATCCTCGGCCTAGGCTGTAGCGTCCGTACCCTGAGCGAGGAGATCTACGGCATGCCCTACGGCAAGCCGTTGGAGCACATGCGCGAGGTGGTAGAGATCATCCGCCTGGTGATCGGCAAGGCCCACACAGGGGAGCTGAAGCGGTACGACGGCGTCTACCACAAGCATGACTTCAACATGCTCCAGTGGCTGGCCCCGCCACCGCCCCTGCGCACCGATATGCCGATCTGGATCGCCGCCCTGCGCCGGCCTCTGGTCAGCCTGGCGGCTGAGATCGGCGATGGGGTGATGGGCCATCCCATCTGGTCCGTCCCCTGGGCCACGACAAAGATACCCGAGGCGATCGAGCGGGGGCTGAAGCGAGGCGGCAAGCAGCGCGCCGACATCGAGTTCCAGGTAGGGCTGTACGTGGCTGTCAGCAACGATCGGGCGGACGCCGTGAACGACGCCCGCGCTACCGTGGCCTTCTACGCCGGCGCCGTCCAGTACGAGGAGTACTTCGCCGCTCACGGCTTCCGGGAGGAGGCGCGGCGGCTGCAGGAGGGCATCCAGCGCGGCGGTTTCGCGGGCGCCGCCCACCTGGTGCCCGACGAGATGGCAGAAACGTTCGTGGTCTGCGGCACCGCGGACGACGTGCGGAAGAAGATCGAGCCGGTGTGGGAGGTGGCCGACTCGCTGCTGCTGGTGCCGCCCACTTACGCTCTGCCGCCGGCGAAGATAATGGCCTACGCCGGCGCCATCGCCAGCACGTTCTACGCCTAGACGCCAGGTGACGGTTGTCCCTGCGATTCCTGGAGCGGGATCTTCAGCGGGAGCTGGCCGGACTGGGCCGCGAGGATCTGATCCATACGGCCGTGGGCGGTATCGGCCTGACGGACGACGGGAGCACGATATACGTGCACCTGTTTCCCAGGGAGGGCTCGGCCAGGGCGCGGGGGCGGGCGTTCGTGCTGGCCTGGCAGGGTTACGCGGAGGACCCCGCGCAGAGGCTGGACTGCTATCGCTGGCTCATGCGAGAGGCGAGGTTGAACCTGCGCGATAACGTGGAGAAGATCGTGCGCTGGCTGGAGGGGCGATGACGCTCCCGTCGTGCATGGTCCGCGAACGGGCGCGTGCTGGCCGAAGCAGAGCCGCCGCGCTCAAGGGCGCGGCGGCTCTATGCGACCTATCTCCGGTCTCGCCTGCCTAGCGCCTGCGCCTAACGTTGACGGCGGCGAGGGTGCCAGCGCTTCCCAGGAGGAGCAGCCCGCCGAGCGCAAGTAGGGGCAGGACCCAGTTGGAGCTGCCGCCAGGCGGCTGGCCGGTGTCCGGGAGGGCGGTCACGCCCAGCACCTGGCCTGTGGGTGTGGGAGTCGTCGCGAGTGTGGCTGTGGGAGTGGCTGTCGGCGTAGCCCCGGCGGGAGCGGTGGCCGTAGGTGTAAGCGTCGCCGTAGCGGTTGGCGTAGCGTCGGTGAGGTCGTAGCAGAACGAGATGTGGCTGATGTTTGCGGGCTCTTCGCTCGGATTGTCCGGCGTGGTTAGACCCGTGTCCGAGGTCGCCTCAGGATCATACAGATAGAGGAACCCGCCTACGTTTCCGCCCTTCACGAAAACGGCATCAACGCCGATATTCGAACTCCAGCTGAAGGGGGGCTCGAAGGCTTCTGTTATGCCGGTGATTGTCACACTCAGCGTGCCATCGTCGAACGTGCCGTTCAGGCCATCCCAAAAGAATGGAGCCGTATCCTGGATCTTCAGTTCAGTCCAGGTCTGACCCTGCGGTTGTTGAGCTTGACAGCTTGTGTTACCACTTATTTCCGTCGGCGGTTCCGCATGTGTCGCTTGGGCGCCGTTGCCGCCTCCCAGCAGCATAGCCGACGCAATCATCGCGCCAACGGCGATAATGATCGCAATGAGAACGAGGATGCCGGTTGGGATCCTCTGTACTGCCCTGTTCATCATTCCTCCCCTTCTACGGCTCGCACGGCATTCAACTAGTCAGCCTCCGTTGGCAGTCTAGCGGGGCAACCGGCGAACTTTACTCACTGATTATCAGCCGGGACGGTCAGAAATTATATACATGACAATATACGTGTGTCCAGCTAGGCGGTCTCGAACTGTCGGGGGCTGAAAAAATAGTGCAGTGCGAACATGAGAGGGCGGGGTTGGGCTCGCTAGTGGGAAGCTACATATCGTGCGCTGGCTGGAGGGGCGATGACGCTCCCGTCGTGCATCGTTCACCAGCGGGCGGGTGCCATCTGCGGGGCTAGTTGGCTCCTTGTCGGCGCTTGATCGCCGCCAGCGTTCCCACACCGATGAGGAGAGTCAGGCCGCCAAGGCCCAGCAGCACCGAAAGGCCGCTCAGACTGCGATCGGTGGGGGTGCCTCCGGTCGGAGGGAGAGCCTGAACCCCCAATACCGCCGCCGTGGTCGTAGGCGTCGCTGTTGCCGTGGCCGTGGCTGTAGGCGTCGCTGTTGACGTGGCGGTGGCGGTAGGCGTCGCTGTTGACGTGGCGGTGGCGGTAGGCGTCGCTGTTGACGTGGCGGTGGCTGTAGGCGTCGCTGTTGACGTGGCGGTGGCTGTAGGCGTCGCTGTTGACGTGGCGGTGGCTGTAGGCGTCGCTG
>JADFNQ010000009.1 GCA_022563285.1 Chloroflexota bacterium
AGCCGGCGTAGTAGGAGGCGCGTGTGGGCCCGAAGCTGCGTATCCCCCGAGGCGGATAGCGGCAGGCGGCCGCCGCCGCCTCCGCCTCGGCTCGGTCGTTCACCAGCGGCGCGATGATGCCGTAGGCGCCGGCGTCCAGCATCTTCATGATCATGGCGGGCTCGCACCAGGGGACTCGAACGATCGGTGTGACGCTGGTGGCGGAGATCGCCTGGAGCATGGTCACCGCCGCCGCGTAGTCGATGACCCCGTGTTGCATGTCCAGGCATAGCCAGTCCAGCTCCTGGTGAGCCATCACCTCGGCGGAGAACGAGTTGCCGATGGAGAGCCAGCCTCCCAGCGCCGGCTTGTCCTGTTGCCACAGTTTCTTGACGGCGTTCTCACGCATTCCAACCCCTCCAGACGACTCAGTATGACTGCTCACCACTATCACGCCACCTGCCGGCTGTCAACGTCGCGGCCTGCGTTCAGCGCGGCGGGCTATGGTATCCTTCCCCTCGAAAGGAGCGTCCCATGCCCAAGCTCAGCGGACGTTACGCCCTGTTCGACCAGCTTGTCGCCGACGGTGTTACGCACGTCTTCGGCAACCCCGGCACCACGGAGGAGGCGTTCCAGGACGCCCTCCAGGAGTATCCCCAGGTGGAGTACATCCTCACCTTGCACGAGTCCGTGGCCGTGGGGATCGCCGACGGCTACGCGCGGGCCAGCGGGCGGCCGTCCTTCGTGCAGCTCCACATCGACTTCGGCCTGGGGAACGCTATGGGCATGCTAACCAACTCCCTCCGAACCCAGACCCCGATGGTCATCTACGCCGGCCAGCAGCCTCAGCGTGGGGGCTCGCAGGAGCCGATCCTGGCCAGCGACCTGGTACCTATGGCGCAGCCGGTCACCAAGTGGGCCGTGCTAGTAGAGGATGCGGCCGAGATACCGGTCCTGCTCCGCCGCGCCTTCAAGGTGGCGATGGAGCCACCGAGAGGGCCCGTCTTCCTCTCTATCCCTACAAACGTCATGGACGTAGAGGCGGATGTTGAGATCGTCCCCACCGCCTACACCAACACCCGCGTGCGGCCCGACCCGGAGGTGGTGGAGAGGGTGGCCGAGGTGCTGGCGGGGGCGCAATCGCCGGTGATCATCTGCGGCGCCGGCGTCGCCACGTCGGGGGCGATACCGGAGCTGGTGCAGCTCGCCGAGGCGCTGGGGGCACGCGTGCATGCCTCCTTCTCCGCCGAGATGCCCTTCCCGGAAGACCACCCGCTGTACGCGGGGCTTCTGAACATCATCTCGGAGCCCGCGCTCAAGGGTCAGCTCTCAGCCGCCGACGTGATCCTGGCCGTGGGCACAGCCGTCTTCACCCCTTTGATGCCACTCAGCGAGTCGCCTTTCCCGCCCCAGGCCTCCGTCATCCACGTCGACCTGAACCCGCGGGAGATATCGAAGAACTGGCCGGTTCAGCACGGTATGATGGCCGACCCCAAGATGGCCCTTGTCGACCTGATGGCAGCCCTCCAGAAGCACCTGTCGCCGGCGCACCAGGAGGCGGCCCAGCGCCGCACCCAGGCGGTACAGGCGCTGGCCCAGCAGCTCATGCAAGCAATGGACGCCTCGGCCCAGGCGAAGTGGGAGAGCGAACCGATAGCCCCAGCTCGCATGGCGAAAGAGCTGGCCGACGCTATCGCTCCCGGCACCATCCTGTTCGATGAGTCGATCACCGCCGCCGGCCACCTCATGCGCCACCTGCGAATGTCTGAGCCGGGGACGCACTACCGTGCCGCCGGCGGCGGGCTTGGGCCCGGGATGCCCAATCCCATCGGCGTGAAGCTGGCGCGGCCGGACCGGCCTGTCCTCTCCGTCATCGGCGACGGCGCAGCCCTGTACACGATTCAGGCGCTGTGGACGGCGGCCCACCACAAGGTGCCGGTCACCTGGGTGGTAGCCAACAACGCCTCTTACCGCATCCTCAAGCTGAACATGCTGGAGTACCTGGGTGAGGGCGCGTCCGGCCGCAGGTTCATCGGCATGGACCTCACGGACCCGCCGTTGGACTTCTCGCATATCGCCGCCTCGTTCGGCGTCAAAGGCGTCCGCATCGAGCACCCAGACGAGATCGGGGCGGCGGTGCGGGAGGCGCAGGCCGCCGAGGAGCCCCGTCTGGTGGATATCGTCATCGATGGCGACATCCGTTCCCGCTGGCTGTAGCTAGCCTTTGCCCAGGACCACCCTACATATGCCTAAGTTGGGAGGACGTCCGCCCTTTCCTTATGTCTGCGTAACCGTTACTATGGCATTCGCGTTAACGGTTGCCGTGTCAGAGCCGCTACAGCTAGGCCCATGCAAGAGCGGAAGCAGGAATACCTGGATGCCTACAAGGCCTGGCAGACTCAACTGCAAGCGCTCCACCACGTGCTTCTGGACGGGGAGCGGCTGGAGCCGCCGAAGCTCAAAGCGCTGCTCAACCGCGAGGCACGCCTGAAGGAGCGCTATGACCGTGCGCGCCGGGCCTTGCTGGGCGTGTCGGAGGAAGGGTAACTCGTTGTGAATTGGACCCGTATCTACAGCCGTTCACCGCACGTTCTGTTAGTGGTCGTGCGGTCATGTACGCTCAGGTTTTGTCAGGACTAGTGGACAAGCCCCGGGATTTAGCGGCCGGCAAAGAGGCCGCCAGCACGCCTATCGACCGCAGCGAGGAGTGGGAGCTGGTGCAACGTGCCCAGACTCTGGACGAGGCCGCGCTTGCTTCTCTCTACTCCTCCTACTATCCGCGTGTCTACAACTATGCGTTCCTTCAGCTGGGCGATATCCAGGCCGCAGAGGACCTGGCCTCTGAGGTGATGCTGAAGCTGCTGGAGTCCATCAAGAAATACCGGTTCCGGGGCACACCCTTCTCCGCCTGGGTGTTCCGGATCGCCCGGAACAGGCTGATCGACCTGCACCGCCGCCGCAAGCGACGGGGTGAGGTGAACCTTTCGGAGCCGCTGGCCTCCATGCAGATCGGCCCCCAGACCATGGCCGAACGGGCCCTGGAGCGGGGACAGCTCCAACTGGCCCTGAAATACCTGACGGACGAGCAGCGGCAGGTGATAGTGCTGAAGTTCATCGAGGGGTTCGATAACGCCTCGATTGCCCGCATCCTGCGCCGCAGTGAGGGTGCAATCAAGTCGTTGCAGCACCGGGCGCTGAACTCTCTTCGACGCGTCATGGCGGGGGAGGGTCGCTGATGGCCCGCGGTTGGGCTGCCGTCCTGGACGAATGTTTGGCCGCCCTTGGTAAGGGCGAACGCCTGGAAGACTGCCTGGCCCGCTACCCAAACTACGCGGAGGAGCTGCGAATATACCTAACCATGGCCCAGCGGCTGACCCAGATACCGCACCATCAGCCCCGAGCGTCCGCCCAAGCCGCGACCTGGCAGCGCTTCCGGGCCCGGGCGGATGATATGCGTCTGGGGCGGAGGCCGCGTCTCTCCCTGAACGTGGGCTGGATGCGTCCGCTGGCGATCGCGGCCGTCCTGGTGCTGGCAGTGCTAGTCGCCGCAGGTGGCACTGCCTACGCGGCCCAGGACGCCCTTCCAAGCAGCCCCCTCTACCGCGTCAAGCTGGCCACCGAGGATGTCCGCGTCTGGTTCACTTTCGATGATGGGGCGAAGGCGGAGCTGCTGCTCGACCAGTCGAATGAGCGGACGGACGAGGTCATGGAGATGCTGCAGCGCGGGAAGTCGATCCCGGGGAACGTCCTCACCGCCCTTCGCGATCGCAACGCCCGGGCAGTGCGGATCCTCCAAGACAACCCGGACGAGCTGCGTCTGCTGACCCGCGCCCGTGAGCAGTCTGCGGACCAGGAAGACCTGCTTCTGGCGCTATGGGGAGACATCTCGGAGTCGGCAAGAGATGAATACGCAGAGGTGGTGGCCACCCTTCACAACGCTCAACTGCGGACCAGCGGGATACCGGGCTCGATCAGGCCGGGCGATCTGGCTGCGGGGGTCATCAACATCACCGGGGCGGCAGAACCGGCAGGCGAGGGGGTGTGGCTCCTGAGCGGCGTGGAGGTTCACTTTGATCTCCGCACGCTGGGAGGCGTTGAGCTAGAACCGGGCCAGGCCGTCAGTGTTATCGCTGCCAGAGACGCTGAGGGACGGCTACTGGCGCTGGACGTCACGGCTACGGACAGAGGGCAGCCGGAGCAGGGGTATGTCGTCTCCGGCGCTGTGGAAGTTGTAGGCGAGGATGAAGTGGTAATCGCCGGTCACCGCATCGCTATCACCGAGAGGACGCTGCTTAAGCTCCGGCTACAGCTCGGCCAGCAGGTGGAGATAAAGGTCGAGCAGGTGGACGGGCAAGCGATCGCCTCCAGTGTGGAGGGACCCGCGGGTGACATCGAGGAGGGGACGCCTCCTCTCCTGGCCTACGAGGGCATCATCGAGGGTGAGGTCAGCACTGAGGAGGTAACCAACACTTGGGTGGTGGGTGGTCAGGAGTTCACGGTCACTCCCAGTACCGAGATTGACGCCCGCAGCGGCGCCCTGGTAGAAGGTGCGCGTGCCCGCGTGGAGGCAGTAGCTGAAGACGGGGAAGCGATCGCCAAGAGAGTCGTGATCCTCTCAGATGACCCGGGCGAGGACGTAATTCGGGTGGAAGGAGTGCTGGAGGAGGGGGACAATGAGATCTGGACGATCAGCGGAATAGAAGTGAAGGCGCCCGATGATACCGAAACGCCGGAGATCGGGAGCCTGGTGACGTTGGAGGGACACCGCGTAGACAAGCGGCTGATCGCTGATAAGCTCTTTACCACGTACGACCCAGGGAATAGAGGTCTGGCACTACTGCGCGGTTCCATCGGGTTGATCGAAGAGGGCGGGAGGTGGCAGGTCGGCCTCGTACCAGTGGGAATACCCGATGAGACGGTTGTCATTGGGGAGCCGCAGGTGGGGAGCCAGGTGTTCATCTGGGGAAGCCGCGATGACGAGGGGGCACTGGAAGCGGTGTTCGTCAGCGTCATAGGCGGGACACCACCGCCGCCGCCGGAGCCCGAGGAGGAGTAGCTACCCGACCTCGGAATACGACCGGAGAGCGCTCGCTATACGATCCGCTTAGACGGACGCCTGCGCTTGCAGCCGGCGTAAGGCAGCGTCGAGCCGCTCCAGGCTGCGCTCGCGGCCCAGCACGGCCATCGTCTCGAACAGCGGGGGCGCGGCCGTCTTACCGGTAACAGCAACCCGGATGAGGCCGAACAGGTCGCCCGTCTTGAGCTCCAGCTCCTGCGCCAGGGGACGGATAGCGCTCTCCAGCGGTGCGTGCTCCCAACGCTCGAGGCCGCTGATCCGCTGGACGATGGTTCTCAGGGCCGCAGCGGCTGCGGCGGGATCACCGGCCAGCTTTTTACCGAGCAGGGTCTCCGTCTCGTACTCCAGATCTCCCCGCAGGAAGAAGAAATCGGCCATCCCCACGGCATCGGTGAGGAGCTTAATGCGCTCCCGTATCAGGGGGATGATACGCTGAAGCAGTTCGCGATCAATGGGCGTCCCCAGCTTCTCCTCCAGGAAGGGCACCGTCCACTCTGCCAGGTCCCTCTCGGGCAGCTCGCGGATGTAGACGCCGTTCATCCACTCCAGCTTCTCCCGGTTGAAGACGGCCGGGCTGGCGAGGATACGCTCCAAGGAGAAGTGACGCACGAACGTCTCGCGATCGATGATCTCCGTGCGGTCATCCAGCGACCAGCCGAGGAGGCCGAGGAAGTTGAACAGCGCCTCCGGTAGGAAGCCACGGTCGCGGAACTCCAGGACGGAGGTATCGCCGTGGCGCTTGGAGAGCTTGGCGCGGTCCGGGCCCAGGATCATGGGCAGGTGGGCGAAGGCGGGCGGCTCCCAGCCGAAGGCACCGTAGAGTAGGATATGCCTGGGGGTACTGGACAGCCACTCATCGCCGCGCAGGACGTGGGTGATCCCCATCAGGTGGTCGTCCACGATGTTGGCGAGGTGGTAGACGGGGAAGCCGTCCGACTTCAGCAGCACGAAGTCGTCCAGGGTATCGTTGTCGAACATGATGTCCCCGCGGACGAGGTCGTGGAAGCCGGTCTGGCCGGAGAGGGGCGTCTTGAACCGGACGACGCAGGGGAGCCCCCTCGATTGCTGCCGCTCGGCGTCCGGGAGGTCGCGGCAGTGGCGGTCGTACTTGGGGGGTAGCTTGCGCCGCTGCATATCCTTGCGCACCTCGTCCAGACGCTCCGGAGTGCAGTAGCAGCGGTAGGCGTGGCCGGCCTCGATGAGCTGGGCGGCGTGATCACGATATGTCTCCGCTCGGCGGGACTGGACGTAGGGGCCGTGGCCACCGATGTCGCGGCTGGGGTCGGAGGCGTCCGGCCCCTCGTCGTAGTCCAGCCCCAGCCAGGCGAGCGAGTCGAAGATCGCCCGTTCGGCCCCTTCGACGTAGCGCGTGCGATCGGTGTCCTCAAGACGCACGATGAAGGCGCCGCCCTCGTGGCGGGCGAACAGCCAGTTGAACAGGGCGGTGCGGATGTTCCCGATGTGAGGCACGCCGGTGGGGGAGGGGGCATAACGGACGCGGACGGCCATAGCGGGGCTCATTCTAGCAGAACCCAGGATCTGTAACCCAGACCCGATATGAGGCGGGGCTTGCACCTGTCGCCGCGAACAGCTACCTTGACTCTCGGCATGGAAGGCGTGATCGAGGTCAATCCGGCGCACATCGAGACGCTGTATACCAGCGGCATGGAGCTGCCGTACGTCGAGTTCGGCGAGGTGGAGCCGGCGCTCAAGCTGGTGCACGACGGCGAGGAGTACTGGTACGTGCGTACGCTCCCCTTGACGGGGTACGGTGCTGTCATGGCTCGCCATATCCGCGAGCTTGAAGGCGACGGCAAGAAGCCGATCCTGGCCCGCTTCTGGGACCGGATCTACATCTACGCCACGGGCGTGACGCCCATCGGCGCGGGGAAGAAGTAGCCGGGAGCAGGGCTCCCCTCTACCTTGTTAGAGTCGGCTTGGGCCTGTATAATCTGGCCTATCTCATACCTAGAGGGAGGGTCGCCATGCCCCTGTTTATGGACGTGCACCACAAGGTTGATGGCCTCACGGCGAAGGCGGTGGCCGAGGCGCATCAGGGAGACCTGGAAACGCAGGGCAAGCACGGTGTCAATTACCTGAAGTACTGGTTCAACGACCAAACGGGCCGAGTCTACTGCCTCGTCGATGCCCCCAGCAAGGAGGCCGCAGAGGCTGTTCACCGCGAGGCGCATGGCTTGGTGGCTGACGAGATCATGGAGGTACAGGAAGGGTCGTAGCAACCTCCGCCCTCCGCCGCAGTCATCGCGGGTAGCGGGCGCTACGCACCGCGTTTTACCTTTTCTAGCGCCGTCCGCAGGTCCGGAGGCAGCGGCGACTCGAACTCCACCACGCGGCCGCTGGAGGGAAGATCGAAAGCCAGCCGCCAGGCGTGCAGGAACTGCCGCTCTACCATAGGCGAACGCTTCCCGTAGACGGCGTCGCCGACGACGGGATGGCCGATGGCGGCCAGGTGGACGCGTATCTGGTGAGTGCGGCCGGTAATGGGCTCCACCTCCAGCAGGGTGAACCTGTCCAGCGCCTCGCGGACGCGGTACTTCGTCTCCGCCTCGCGTCCACCGGCGACCACCGCCATCTTCTTGCGGCTGCGCGGATGCCGGCCGATAGGGGCCTCGATGGTGCCCTGGGCGGGCTGTGGGACGCCTTGCACCAGCGCCAGGTACGTCTTGCGCACCTGCCGCTCCTTGAGCTGTCGTGTCAGGTCGGTTCGAGCGCGCTCGTTCCGGGCGACGACCAGCAGGCCCGAGGTGTCCTTGTCCAGACGGTGGACGATCCCCGGCCGTATGTTGTCTCGGGAAGCGGCGAGCTCCGGCACCAGGGTGAGGAGGGCGTTGACGAGCGTACCGCTGGGATGCCCCGGCGCCGGGTGAACGGTGAGCCCCGCCGGCTTATCGACGACGATGATGTCCTCGTCCTGGTAGATGATGGCGAGGGGAATCCGTTCTGCCTCCAGCTTCGCCGCCTCGCTTGGCGGCAGGGTGGCGATAACCCGGGCGCCAGCGGCGAGACGGTGGGACGGCCGCTCCTGCCGTCCGTCTACAGTCACCAGACCGTCATCGATAAGGCGGCGGGCCTGGCTGCGCGAAAGGTCTCGGGCAAGGCGGGCGAGGAAGACGTCCAGCCTCTCGCCCGGCCTATCCGCGGTCAGCTCCAGCTTCTTCATGTTCGGTTTTGGGCGGCGGGCGCTCGGCGAACAGGGCGTAGCCCAGGAGCAGGACAACGATGCCGACGGTGATGGAGGAGTCCGCCACGTTAAAGGAAGGCCAGAACGGGAAGTCGATGAAGTCGGTCACCCTCCCCAGGCGCACGCGGTCCACCAGGTTCCCGACAGCGCCCCCCAGCATCATGCCGATGGCGATGGGCGCCACCAGATGATCGAAGGGCGGGTAGCGGTAGTAGAGATAGATTGCGGCAACGCCGATGACGGTGGTGACGATGAGGAAGCCGGTCTGGTCTTTCAGTATGCCGAACGCTGCGCCGGTATTGGTGACGTGATGCAGCCGGACAGGCCAGTCGTCCGGCCAGGTGTCGCCGCGGTCCATGAACGTGCGGATCAACTCCTTGGTGATCTGGTCAAGGCCGAGGACGATGAGGGCGGCGCCGGCGAAGAGGGCGCGCCTTGGCCGGGGGGAGGCGGGTGTAGGGGCAGAGGGGTTCGTCGCATCGGCGGTGCGCATCGCTTCGATGATAGCACGGGGGTCGCCGGGAGGACGGGCGTCAGATACGCTCAGGTTTGACGCTAGCTATGGGCGGTTGTTATCCTCAGTTTGACGCCTTGTCGCTCGCTGGAAAGGCCACCGTCAATTGGCATTCGACCTACTATCGCGTCGCTCCAAGGACAGAGAGAAATACGGGGACCGGCTGCCACCGGGCCAGAAGGTGGTGAACGACTGGCCGGTACTGACCTACGGCGGCACGCCGCAGATTGACCTGGAAACCTGGCGGCTGCGCATATTCGGCGCCGTGGATCGCGAAATGGAGCTCACCTGGGAACAGTTTCAGGCTCTCCCCAGCGCTACGGTGACCTGTGACATCCACTGCGTGACCGCCTGGAGCCGCATGGACAACGAGTTCGAGGGCGTCCTCTTCCAAGAGCTGCTCAACCACTTTCGACCGCTGCCTTCCGCAGGCCACGTTATGGCGCATTGCTACGGCGGCTACACGACCAACCTGCCTCTGTTCGACCTGATGCGCGAGAACGTGCTCCTGGCCTACAAGCACGACGGCGAGGAGCTGACGCCGTCTCACGGCGGGCCCCTGCGCCTGGTCGTACCCCACCTCTACTTCTGGAAGAGCGCGAAGTGGCTGCGCGGCCTGGAGTTCATCGAGAAGGAGGAGCCGGGCTTCTGGGAGGTTTACGGCTACCACCTGCGTGGTGACCCCTGGAAGGAGGAACGCTACTCGTGACTGGCGCATCACCGATCCCGGTACAGATAGACGATCCGGTGAACGTCTCCATCCTTGCCGTCTCCGAGGACAAGCTGGAGGGGTTCCAGCGCGATCCGTTCGGTGAGATCTCAGAGCGATCTGGCGTCGACCTGGACGTGGTGATAGGGCGCATCCGGGCCGCGCTGGAGGCCGGCATCATCCGGCGGGTTCGGCAGACCCTGCTCTCGACGAACCTGGCGCAGGGCGCTCTGGTGGCCTGGCAGGTACCGCCAGCCAGGCTCCACGCCGCCTTCGACTTCATGTTCCAGGAGGACCCGTTCAGCGGACACGTCGTGATCCGCACCGCCGATGCCGACGCGCCAGGCGCCAACTACAAGCTCTGGACGACTCTCAAGGTGCCGCAGGGATACTCGATCGAGAGGCATGCCGACTATCTGCAGGCGCAGACCGGCGCGGAGCGCTACCGCCTGATGCCGGCGAAAGCGATATTCGCGCTGGGGGTCGGCCACACGCGGCGGCGGGGCATGGAACCGGGCAGCAAATCGGATGGGCTGGCCGAGGTGAACAACATCGAGGTCATTGAGCTGAGCGAACTTGAGTGGCGGGTGCTGATCGCGCTGAAGCGGGAGTTCACACCCGAAGAGATCGTGCCTGACCTCTGGCGGGCCCGCGCTGAAGAGGCGGGCGTGCCGCTGGCGACGTTCTACGAGATCGCCGAATCGCTGAGCCAGCGAAAGGTGATCGGGCGGTTCTCCACCTTCCTCGAGCACGTAAAGCCCGTCGCGGGCGGGCAGCGAGTCACCCGCTACAACGCCCTGTTCCACTGGGCGGTGCCACCCGGCCGGGAGGTCGAAGCTGGCCGGGAGGTGGGCCGCCACCACATCCTGACCCACTGCTACTGGCGGGAAGCCGGGGAGGGGTTCCCGAACGTGAACCTGATGGCCGTGACACACGGCACGGAGAAGGCGCGAGTCCTAGAGCACAAGGCGGCGATCGACGCCCACCTGGGGTCCGTCGGGATCCCCGTGAGCTACACGAACGTGTTCTGGGGGGGGCGCAGCGAGATCAAGCCCTCCGAGATCGCGCCCTTCGCGTACCGGGAGTGGTGCGAGAAGGTGGGGCTCGATCCCGAGGCGATGCGCGCCTCGTAGGGTGAGATGAGCGACTACGGGAAGGACCGCCCCGCCGACGATACGCCCTACGAGCGTATGCGCTACTACATCCGGGAGATCGGTCAGGGGCCGAAGGCCTGCCGCGACCTCACCCGCGAGGAGGCGCGGGACGGTATGGAGATGATCCTGCGCCAGGAGGTTACGCGGGCGCAGATGGGCGGCTTCCTCCTTGTCCAGCGATTCAAGGGCGAGTCGCCGGAGGAGCTCCTGGGCTTCGCAGACGCCATCCGCGCGCACGCTCGACAGATCGAGCCGCGTGTGGACGGGCTGCTGGACATCGGCAGCCCATACGACGGCCGCAAGCGCAGCCTGGTGGTCAGCCCGGCGGCGTCTATCGTCGCCTGCGCAGCCGGTGTACCCGTGGTGATGCACGGCGAGAAGGAGATGGGCCCCAAGCACGGCGTCCCTGTGGGCGACGTGCTGGAGGCGCTTGGTGTGGACGTGGACGCTGAGCCGGAGGGGGTCCGGCGCAGCATCGAGGAGGAGGGCTTCGGGTACATGCGCTCGGCCCGGTTCATCCCTGACCTGTACGCCCTCAAGGAGGTACGGGAGGAGATCGCCCTGCGCAGCAACATCCACACTATCGAGAAGCTGTACAACCTGGCCGGGGCCTCCTACAGCCTCATCGGCCTCACCCACCTGCCGTACATGGAGAAGATGCTGGAGGCGGTGAAGCAGATGGGCTTCCGCCGCATCATGATCGTCCAGGGGATCGAGGGGAACGAGGACGCTCCGACCTCGCGTCCGTGTCGCGTCTTCGAGTGGGCGGGCGGCGATATGCAGGAGTACCGGCTAAACCCCAAGGATTATGACCTCGTGCCGGCGTCACAGGAGGAGATGGCCGGGGGCGACGCCGCCTACAACGCGCGGGTCTGCGTCGCCGTGCTGGAAGGAGAGCCCGGCCCTCACCGCGACCTCGTCTGCCTGAACGCCGGGCTCCGCCTCTACCTGGCGGAGCGCTGCGCCGATATCGGTGAGGGGATCACGATGGCGCGCGCCGCTATCGATTCCGGGGCCGCGCGGTCGAAGCTGGAGGCGCTGCGGAAACACGCGCCGAGACCGTCTGGACAGGCCCGCACAACCGTTTGACCCTCGCCGCCGCCGCTCGGTAGAATTGCTTTGTAATGGATGACTACGGACTCGACTTGGACGAGGTGGCGCGCGTCATCGCCGCCGCCGAAGTCCTGGTGGTACGCTTCGCGATCCTGGACAAGCGCCTGCTGATCGATGCCCGGACGAGCGACACCGAAGGCCCGGTGATCGCCGTCGTTCCCAAGGCGAGCTCCGTGGAGGAGCGTTTCAAGGCGCTGAAGAAGCTGCGGCCCCGTCTGCCGCTGCCCGAAAAGATCATGTCCTTCATGTGGCCGCGCCAGATGGAGACGTTCCGCGACTCCGGCCTCTGGGACAAGATCGAAGGCCGGATGGTGAGCCTTGGCGGCGAGCAGATGCTGGAGGTATGCAAGGCGGTGTTCGAGGAGCTGGAACGGGAGGAGAAGGCGGAGGTCGTGGCCGCCATCCGCGGTAGTGAGACTTACCAGTCTCTTTGGGAACGCTCCGGCTGAGCGGAAGCGCAGGATGAGCGCAGGGCCGCCGCGTGAGGCCGGGGCCCTCTTTTTTTGAGCGATGAAGAGCATAGACCTGAGGAGCGACACCGTCACCCTGCCGCCGCCGGAGATGCGAAAGGCGATCGCGGAGGCGGAGCTGGGAGACGACGTGTTCGGCGACGACCCCACCGTAAACCGCCTGGAGGCGATATCGGCGGAGGTGATGGGCAAGGAGGCCGCTCTCCTCACCACCAGCGGCACGCAGAGCAACCTCACGGCGCTGCTGTCCCACTGCCAGAGCGGTGACGAGGTGATCGTAGGGGACGAGGCGCACATACTGCACTTCGAGGCGGGAGGCGCTTTTGCCCTGGGCGGGCTGGGGCTGCGGACCGTCCACAACGATGAGCGCGGACGGCTGGACCTGGACGAGGTGCGGCAGGCTGTCCGGAGCCGCGACGTCCACTTTCCTCCCACGGGCCTCATCTGCGTGGAGAACACCCACAACCGCTGCGGCGGCAGTGTCCTCAGCGAGGATGACCTCGCTGCCGTCCGGGCGCTCGCGGACGAATACGGTCTACCGGTGCACCTGGACGGGGCGCGTCTGTTCAACGCCGCGGTGGCCCTGGAGCTACCGGCGTCCCGCCTAGCGCAGTACGCGGACTCTGTCTCCTTCAGCCTGTGCAAAGGGCTGGCCTGTCCCATAGGCTCCCTCCTCTGCGGCAGCCGGGAGCTCATCCACCGGGCCAGACGGTTCCGGAAGATGCTGGGCGGCGGCATGCGCCAGGCGGGTATCATCGCGGCCGCCGGCGTATACGCCCTGGAGAACATGGTGGACCGTCTGGCTGATGACCACGCGAACGCCCGAGTCCTGGCGGAAGGCCTGGCGGGCATCCCCGGGGTCAACCTTATACCGCCGCAGACGAACCTCGTCTACTTCACCGCTGAGGGATGGGACCTGGGAGAGCTGGTACGGCGCCTGGGCGGCCAGGGGATCATTTGTCTGAACGAAGGTGGGGCCATCCGGATGGTCACCCACTACGGCATCGATCGCGGCGATGTTGAAGAGGCGGCGTTGGATGTACGGTCGCTGCTGGAAAAGCGAGCCTGAGGGGCTGTGCGAGTCCCGTCGCTGCTCACTGCGCTTCCCCTGCTGGCCCTGGCCCTGGCAGCGTGCGCATCGGAGACGTCCATCCTTTCCGGGCGGGATATCGTTTCAAGAACTCCCTGGGAGGGGGATGAAGAGGCACTCTATCGTCTCATGGACGGCGATGAGGTGAAGGGCAGCGCCCTCCTCCGTATCGAGTCTCGGAACGGGGAGTTCCGCTTTACGCAGAAGTTCGAGAGCGAGGAGTTCCGCGATGAGGTGGTGGCGGTGGCGGACAGGGAGACGCTGCAGCCGCAGTCCGTGCAGCGACTGATCGAGGGGCCGGAGGGAGAGCGACGTTGGCAGGTGGAGTACGAGGGTGGCACGGTCGTGGTGATGCAACGTTCGGAGGATGGTGAGCGCCGCGACGAGCTCACCGTGCCGACGCACTCCTACGATAGCTGGACGGACGTCTTCCTATGGCGCACGATCGACTTTCGGGAAGGATACGAGGCCACGTACGCGGATGTCCTCTCCGCCACGCTGACCAAGCCACAGGTCATCACGCAGACGCTGAAGGTAACGGGCAAGGAGACGGTGCAGGTGCCGGCCGGCAGCTTCGAGACCTGGCGGCTGGAGATCCGCTCCTCCGACGGCACGCAGCGAGCCTGGTACGCCGATACGGAGGAGCAGCCGCTGGTGCGGTACGACAACGGGAACCTTGTGTTCGAGCTGCTATCGCTGAGGTGAACGGCCTGGCGGGCTTACCGGGGGGCTGGGAGTCTGGTCGGCTGGTATCAGGGGGCCGGACTCTGGATGCTCGAAGGGCAAGGGCGAAGCCGTCGGCACGGCGGGAGGAGAGGAGAGCGGATCGGCGCTGCCGCCGGCATCAGCGATGAACTCGAAGAAGATCACGTAGGCTGCCAGGAGGATCAGGATCGGCCAGAGTATACGAAGTTGAAGGAACCGAAATAGCCCAGACACGATACACCCTTGCCTTGTCGCTCCTACTGAATATAATAGGCTAGTTGAGCGTCACACGCCATGTCCAGCGTCTTATTAATCACCAGGGACGCCAGTACTGAGAGGCTAGCGGAGCGCGCCCTCACATCGGTGGGCCACGATGTAGTCACGGCGGGTAGCTGCCATGCTGCCATCCGCAGCCTGTTCAACGTCTCAGTCGATGTAGTCGTCCTGGACAGCGCCGTCGGCGTGGATGAGATGAAGGAGTTCTGCGGCTGGCTCCGGAGCGGCAACGGGAGCTACCCGGTGGTGTTCCTGACAGCCGCAGGCACGCGCTGGCTCGTGGGCTCCCTACCCCTAGATCCCGGCCGCGATGAGATCGTGGTCAAGCCGTTCGAGGGGAGTGAGATCCGGCGTGCCGTGGAGAAGGGCCTGAACGCGGCGGAGGGCGCGGGCCCGGAAGTGCTGACGATCGGTGATGCGCACCTGGACAATAGCTCACATGAGCTTCGTGGAGATAGCGTATCGGTTCAGCTGACGCCCACGGAGTTCCGTCTTGTGCACTACCTGATACAGCGCCGCGGGAGCATCGTCTCTGTGGAGGAGTTGCTGGAGAAGGTGTGGGAGTTCTTCCCCGGCACCGGTTCGTCAGAGCTGGTGCGTTCGCATGTGAGGAACCTAAGGAGCAAGCTGCGCATCGCCGCCGGAGAGGCGGAACTCGTACAGACGGTCCCCCGGAGGGGTTACCGCTTGCTCTGATGCCCCCGGCCGTCTGCAGCGGCGCCAGCCTCTGCATGCCAAATCACCTTTCACGCACTGGGCCGAAGGTAAGTATGTATAATTAGATGTCGGAGCGTCGTGCGTCAGGCCGGCGCCGGTTGGGCGCTCAAATCGATGCAACAGCGGGCGGGCGTAGCTCAGTGGCAGAGCGCCTGCCTTCCAAGCAGGCTGTCGTGGGTTCGATTCCCACCGCCCGCTCCACACAAACGCCGCAGAGATCCGGTTGGTGTGCAGTCCGGCAGC
>JADFNQ010000010.1 GCA_022563285.1 Chloroflexota bacterium
ACGGCCGTCCCACCATCGTCATCTCCCCCAACAAGACGCTGGCCGCCCAGCTCTACTCCGAGTTCCGTGAGTTCTTCCCCGATAACGCCGTCGAGTACTTCGTCTCCTACTACGACTACTATCAGCCGGAGGCCTACATCCCCCGTACCGACACCTACATCGCCAAGGACGCCGACATCAACGAGGAGATCGATAAGCTGCGCCACGCCGCCACCCGCGCCCTGTTCGAGAGCCGCGATGTCGTTATCGTCGCCTCCGTCTCCTGCATCTACGGCCTGGGTGAGCCGTCCGAGTACTACAGCTTCGTCCTCAGCTTCAAGGTGGGCGAGACCTCCAACCGGCAACGCTCCCTGCGCAAGCTCGTCGATATGCAGTACGAGCGGAACGACCAGAACCTGCTGCGCGGCCGCTTCCGCCTGCGCGGCGACAGCCTCACCATCCTCCCCGCCTACGAGGAGCTGGCCGTGCGCGTGGACTTCTGGGGCGACCAGGTGGAGCGCATCCTCCAGATGGACCCGCTCACCGGCGAGGTGCTGGGCGAGATGGACGCGGTCGACATCTACCCCGCCAAACACTTCGTCACCTCGGAGGAGAAGCTGGAGGCCGCCATCGCGGACGTGGAGGCGGAGCTGGCGGAGCGCCACGAGTGGTTCCTCCAGCGCGGCAAGCACCTGGAGGCGCAGCGACTGCTGGAGCGCACCCGCTACGACATGGAGTGCCTGCGGGAGCAGGGGTACTGCTCCGGCATCGAGAACTACTCGCGGCCGCTGGCCCGGCGGCCCCCCGGCAGCGTCCCCTGGACCCTACTGGACTACTTCCCGGACGACTTCCTCATGTTCATCGACGAGTCGCACATGGCCGTGCCCCAGATCCGCGGCATGTACAAGGGTGATATCGCCCGTAAGCAGACGCTGGTGGACTTCGGCTTCCGCCTGCCCTCGGCGCTGGACAACCGGCCCCTGAACTTTCAGGAGTTCCTCTCCCACATCAACCAGGTGATCTACGTATCCGCCACCCCCGGGCCCTGGGAGTACGAGCACAGTGAACAAGTGGTGGAGCAGATCATCCGCCCCACCGGCCTGCTCGACCCTGTCGTCGAGGTGCGGCCAACGAAGGGCCAGGTGGACGACCTGATCGATGAGATCAGGGCGCGGGTGGACCGCGGCGAGCGGGCGCTGGTGACCACGCTCACCAAGAAGATGGCCGAAGACCTGGCCGACTACCTGAGGGAGATGGGCGTGAAGACCCACTACCTGCACTCGGAGATACAGACCCTGGAGCGGGTGGAGATCCTGCGCGACCTCCGCCTGGGCGTGTACGACGTGGTCGTCGGCATCAACCTGCTACGGGAAGGGCTGGACCTGCCGGAGGTGAGCCTGGTGGCGATCCTGGACGCCGATAAGGAGGGCTACCTGCGCTCCCAGTGGTCCCTGATCCAGACTATGGGACGGGCGGCCCGCCACATCAGCGGCCACGTCATCATGTACGCCGATACGGAGACGGACTCCATGCGTCGCGCTATCGATGAGACGGAGCGCAGGCGCGGCATCCAGGAGGAGTTCAACCGTGACCACGGCATAGAGCCGGAGGGGATACGGAAGGCGATACGTGACATAACGGATAGATTGAAGCGGGTCGCCGAGGAGGGTCCTGCCTACGTCACCGGCCCCATCCCCAAGGACGAGATCGCCCGGCTGATCAAAGACCTGGAGAAGCAGATGAAGGAGGCCGCGAAGAACCTGGAGTTCGAGAAGGCGGCCCTACTGCGTGACCGCATCGTGGAGATGCGACGGGAGCTGGTGGGGGACGAGGAGGGGCTGAGCATCATCTCGGAGATGAGGCAGGCATCCTACTCGCGGCCCCGGTTGCGGCGCCGCCGCTAACGAGTCGTCTTGACGCCCTCGTGCTGGCGGAGAAGGTGCGCTAGCAAGCCTTAACAAGATGGCCCCCCGACGAGTCGGGGGGCCATTCGTTCTCAATTTCCCGCACCCGGTCCTCTCCTTCGGCGGATTACCCGCTCGAGAGGCTGGGCCTTCTGGACCCTTCAGCCTTCCTGTTACAGACCGGGAAGCGGTTTTCGCTTCTCCCCGCAGACTGGCTACGGGGAGCTTGCGGACTCCACCTGGAGTACCGCGAATAGAGCATGAACCCTGATCACGCGGCTATCACCTCCAGCCGTTTTGGTCTCACCTAAGATATAGCACCGCCCCAATAGGCTGTCAACATTGTGTCGGGAAGCGCAAGTGGATACTGAGTTCAGGTTTGGTTCAGCGGAGGACGGCCCTACTCCGTCTGCTCTATATCGTCCGTGTGCGCGACGAGCACCTGTCGAGACTGGCCCCCCTCCGCCTCGTCTACGATCCCGGCCTCCTCCAGCAGGTCGATGAGGCGGGCGGCGCGCGGGTAGCCGATGTGCATCCGGCGCTGGAGAAGGGACGTGGAGATCCGCTTATGCTCCATCGCCAGCTCCTTCGCGGCCTGGTATAGCGGGTCGTCCCTCTCTTCCCGCTCCACCTCCTCGCCCGCCGCCTCCTTCGCCTCGTCAATGAGGTGATCCATCGCGTCCGGCTTGAGGTGGCGGAAGCGGTCGTCGGTCCACCAGGCGACGATGCGGTCCAGCTCGACGTCGGAGACGAAGGAGCCCTGGAGGCGCTTCGGTTTGGAGGCGTCGGTGGGCATGAACAGCATATCGCCGCGCCCCAGCAGCTTCTCGGCGCCGGCCCCGTCCAGGATGGTCCGGGAGTCGACCTGGGAGGAGACGGCGAAGGCGATGCGCGTGGGGAAGTTCGCTTTGATGAGGCCGGTGACCACATCCACGGACGGACGCTGAGTAGCGATAATCAGGTGAATGCCGGTGGCGCGGGCGAGCTGGGCCAGGCGGCATATCTGCCGCTCCACCTGGAACGGCGCCGCCATCATCAGGTCGGCCAGCTCATCGATGATGATCACCCAGTAGGGGAGCTTGTGTGTGGCGCGCGGGCTCTTGTTGAACGCCTCGATGTTGCGCACGCCGATGGAGGCGAAGCGGCGGTAGCGGCTGTCCATCTCGTGGATGACCGCCTGCAGGGTACCCACAACCTCCTCAACGTCGATGATGATCTTGGAGAACGCCAGGTGAGGGATGCTGGCGAAGTTGGCCAGCTCCACCCGCTTGGGGTCGATGAGGATGATGCGGACGTCCTCCGGCGCGTTGTGCATGAGCAGGCAGCCGATGATGGAGTTGATGCAGACACTCTTGCCGCTGCCGGTGGCGCCGGCGATGAGCAGGTGCGGCATCTTAGTCAGGTCGGCGGCGACGGGCTCACCGGAGACCCCCTTCCCCAGGGCCAGGGCGAGGTGGGAGCGGGCAGTCACTCGCTGGAAGGCGGTGCTCTCTATCACGCCGCGCATCGCCACCAGCGATGTGATCTGGTTCGGCACCTCGATGCCTATGACCGGCCGGCCGGGCACCGGCGCCTCGATGCGGATAGTGGGCGCCGCCAGGGTCAGCGCTAGATCGTTGGCCAGGGCGGTGATCCGGTTCACCCGCACCCTTGTGCGAGAGGTCACCTCCGTTCGGTACTGAGGCTTCCCGTCCTTGTCGTAAACAGGCTTGCCCTTTTCGTCGCGGGCGATGACCGTGCGCGTCTTCGTTTCCCACCCGGGCTCCACGCCGAACTGGGTGACTGTGGGGCCCTGGCTGATGGAGACGACGCGCGAGTTGACGCCGAAAGAGGCGAGCGCATCCACGATGAGCTGGGCGCGCGCCTCGTTGTCAACCGGTCGCAGTTCCTCCTCAACCGTCTCCGAGAGAAGGTCGATGGGTGGCAGCTCCCAGCCGTGGCTGGAGGGGCGCCCCATGGGCAGCGAGCGCTGGTAGGAGGACGGCTTCTCATCCGGCTGGGACGTGACTAGAACGGAATCTTCGTCCTCCTCGGTTGTCGCCGGCGCCGGTGTCTCCTCCAGCTCCGCTCCCTTCTCCGTCTCCTCTCCTTCGACTTTGGTGGCCGCCTGAGGCTGGGGCTCGGCCTCCGTCTCCGTCGCCGCCTGCGGCGGCCCCGACCACTCCTCGTCTAAGGTAGGGACGTACGGCTCAGCCTCGGGCTCTTCTTCCTCCTCTTCGGCGTTCTCGGGAAGGAGCGCCGTGAAGAACGAGCGGAGGGCCTCCCAGGCGCGCTGGGGGACCTCCAGCGAGGCGAGCCCGCGCAGGATCGCCAGGCCGACCCGTCCCGCCCCCCGGGCCCCCGGTGGCCAGAGGAGGCCGATACCGGTCAGGGAGATAGCTACCCAGGCGATGATTCCCAGGGCGCTGCCCGCGAGCAACCGCCCCAGGTCGCCGCCGGCGCTCACCTCCGCGAAGGATACACCGCCGACATCCCACCCGGGCTTGAAGAAGCCAAGAACTCCAAAGACGGTAAGCAGCATTAGGTGGAGGCCGCCCCAGATTCGCAGGAACGTGCGGTCAAGGGAGAGGCTGCGCCTGAGGGCCGTACTGACATCGATGATGGCGGCGGCGAGCAGCAGGGCCAGGCCGATCCCGAACAGCCCTAGTACCTCCTCGAGACCGTTCGCGATCAGCGGGGCGAGCCAGATCATGGACACCGCCAGGCCAAGCACGGCCGGGACAGCCAGCCAGGGCGTGAACGGCACCCCGGAGCCTATCGGCATCCGGAGGCCTGACCGGGACGCGGCGTGACGCCGCGTCCCACCTCTGGCAGGGGGCCGGTAGCCCCGGGGGAGCGCCTTGGAACGGGAGCGGGTCTTTACGGGCATACGGTTTGGTCTACACCTGGACGCACAGAGGCAGGACCATTGGACGGCGTCGCGTCTCGTCGTACAGGAAGCGGGACAGCGCGTCGTGGACACGGGTGTTGAAGTCGCCTCTGCCGGCGACGTGATCCGCCCCGGCCAGCGCCTCCAGGATTACGTCTCCCGCTCTTTCCATAAGGCTGTCCGACATCTCCCCCTCGATAAACCCCCTAGATACAACGTCAGGGCGGCCGATAGGTTTACCCGTATGTTTGTCGATACTGACTATGGCGACGATGACGCCGTCGGTGGCCAGGTGCTGGCGGTCGCGCAGCACCACCCGGTCTACCCCTACTGCCAGTCCGTCCACGTAGACGTAGTCAGCCGGCACGCGCCCCACCACCTCTGCCCCGTGCTGGTCGATCTCCAGAATATCGCCGTCCTCCAGCACAAACGCGTTCTCCTCTTTCACCCCCATCGCCCGCGCCAGGCCGGCGTGCATCACCAGGTGGCGGTACTCCCCGTGAATGGGGATGAAGTGCCGTGGCTGCACCAGGCTCAGCATCAGCTTCAGTTCCTCCTGGGCGGCGTGTCCGCGCACGTGAACGTTGGCGATGCGGCTGTAGAGTACGCGCGCGCCTAGCCGGTAGAGGTTGTCGATCGTGCGGTTGATCAGCAGTTCGTTGCCGGGGATGGGCGAAGAGGAGAGGACCACGGTATCCCCCTCCTGGATCTCGATGTGACGGTGGTCACGGTTGGCCATGCGCACGAGGGCGGAGGTGGGCTCGCCCTGGGCGCCGGTGGTGACGATCGTGATCTCCTCCGGTGGCATTCCGCGCATCTTCTCCAGGGGAGCCAGGATGTCTTCCGGGGCGTCCAGGTATTTCTGCTTGAGCGCCATCTTGACGTTGTCCATCATGCTGCGACCGGTGACGAACACGTGACGGCCGTTCGCATAGGAGGCGTCGATCACCTGCTGCACGCGGGAGATGAGCGAAGCGAACGTGGCGATGATGACCCGCCCCGGGGAGTGGGCCATGATCTGGTCCAGCGCGTCGCCGACGACGTATTCGGACGGTGTATAGCCGGGCGTCTCCGCGTAGGTGGAGTCGGAGAGTAGCAGCAATACCCCCTCTCGCCCTAGCTCCGCGATGCGGAGGAGGTCGGTTGGCTCGCCCATGATGGGCGTGTGGTCCAGCTTGAAGTCGCCGGTGTGAAAGATGTTCCCCACGGGCGAACGGATGGCCAGTCCGGCGGAGTCCGGGATGCTGTGCGTCACCCGCACATACTCCACCTTGAACTTGCCCAGACGGATGGTATCTCCCATCTTTACCATGCGCAGGTCCGCTTCCTTGCTCAGCTTGTGCTCCTGGAGCTTGACGGAGATGAGGCCGTGGGTGAGGCGGGAGCAGTAGATGGGCGGCATCTTGCCGTTGGGGAGCCGGAGCTGGGGCAGGACGTAGGGCAGGGCGCCGGTGTGGTCCTCATGGCCGTGGGTGATGACGATGCCGCGGAGCTTGTTGGTGCGGTTGGCCACGTAGGAGACGTCCGGGATGACCAGGTCCACCCCCAGCATATCCTCCTCCGGGAACATCAGCCCCGCATCGACGATGAACAGGTCTTCGCCAAGCTCGAAGACCGTCATGTTCTTGCCAATCTCCCCCAGCCCGCCCAGGGGGATAACGCGTAGCTTGTCAGCCATGCCTTAGAACAGGCGCATCTGCTCCGGCTCAGGTACCGGAGCCGCCTGCGCGGGGGGCGCCTCGCGGGCCCGTTTCAGCACCGCGGGGATCTTCTTGAAGTCCTCCTCGATCACGCTGCGCATGTTGCCGGCGTGGAGGGCCGCCGCTGGATGGTACATTGGCATGAAGTAGATGCCGTCTTTCACCTTCGTCTGACCGTGAACCTTGCTGATCGTATCGCGGGGGAAGAACCAGGCCAATGAGTAGCGGCCAAGGCTTATGATCACCTTGGGCTGGATCAGCTCAATCTGCTGCTGCAGGTACTTGCGACAGGACTCTATCTCCCCGGGAAGTGGGTCGCGGTTGTTCGGTGGTCTGCACTTGACCACGTTGGCGATGAACACCTGGTCCCGCTGCAGGCCTATTGAGGCCAGCAGCTCCTCCAGGAAGCGGCCGGCCGGGCCGACGAAGGGGCGGGCCTGCTGGTCCTCGTAGAAGCCCGGCCCTTCCCCAACAAAGAGCAGCTCGGCGTTGGGAGGGCCTTCACCAGGGACGGCGTGAGTGCGGTTGCGGCAGAGGTCGCAGTCGGTGCAGGAAGCGATTCGCTGGTGTAGCTCTTCGAGCTCGCTCACGTTGAGACGATGATAGCGTGAGTGGGGAGAGGGGTCAATCGGGCCGGCAATCGATAGCTACTCGCTGCTTAGTAGATTCCTTGGACAGGGCCGCACTCTGAAGGGTGGATTGTCGCCCCGTCCGTTCCGGAACAGCAGGAGCGAACGGAACGCTATGTACCTCTCCGCCTCGGCTGCACGAACACGGCCAGGGCGATCCCCAGGAAGTAGAGGACGATGATCGGCCCGGCCACCAGCGATTGCGTCACCGGGTCGATTGTGGGGGTGACGATAGCGGCGACGATGAAGGCGGCGACGATGGCGAAGCGCCACCAGCGCAGGAGCTGGCCTGCGCTGACGATGCCGAAGCGGGCCAGGTACATCACTATCAGCGGCGTTTGGAATACCACGCCCGTCCAGAATAGCAGCCGGGTTACGAAGTCCACGTAGCTGCTCACTGTGATGTTGGACTCGGCGAACTCGCTGCCGAAGTTCAGCAGGAAGTCCAGCGCCGGCGGCAGGGCGATGTAGAAGGCGAAGGCGACGCCGCCCAGGAACAGCAGGAATGTGCCTGCCACCGTCGCGTACAGCCATCGACGCTCGTTGGGATTCAGGCCGGGGGAGACGAAGCGCAGCCCCTGGTAGACGATCATCGGCATGCCCAGGATAAGGCCGCCCAGGAGCGAGACGCGGAAGACGGTGACGAACGTCTCGAACGGCACGATGGCCTGGAGCTCGAAATCCTCGCTGCGCGACTCCGCGGGCTGCTTCAGGAGGTCAATGATCTCGCCCCTGAAGAAGTACGTAACCACCAGGCCGATCACCACGGTCAGCGCCGAGATGAACAGGCGGAAGCGGAGCTCCTCTATGTGCTCCAGCACCGTCATGAGGCGCTCGCCGGGCTCTTCTTCGGGCGCTTCGCTTGGCGGTTCCGGTGGTGCGGCGCGGCTCATAGCGGCTCCGGCCCCAGTGGGTACGGGGAGGGCGCGGCGCTAGGAGCCTTCATCCCGGCTGCCATCCTCCCCGCTGGGAGAGGGGCGCTTCTCCGGCTTCTGCTCCGCGCTTGACTCGATGATCGCCGGCGCCTCCTTAACGGCGCGGTCGACCTCACGGGTGACGGAGTCCACGTCCTTGACCGCGGTCTCCTTGACCTCCTCCAGCTCCTTGCGCATCTGCTCATATTCGCGGGTCAGCTCATCTAGCTCGCTGCGCATCTGGGAGGTAACGTCGGTCGCGACGCCGCGGAGCTGCCGGATCAGGCGGGTCATCTGGGCGGCAACCTCAGGCAGGCGCTTGGGGCCGACTACGATGATGGCGATGATGAGTATGAGGAGTATCTCCGGCAGGCCGATTCCCAGAATATCCATGATCGTTCGCCCCTGTGAGGGCTGCTATTTCATTATACGGTAGGGAAAGAAGAGGCCCCACCGGAGGTGGGGCCGCGAAGGCAACGGAGGAGCAGGATCTCTAGCCTTCGTCCTCGGCGATGCCCTGCTCGATGATGTAGTTCACGGCGTCCTGCACGGTGGCGAGCTTCTCCGCGTCCTCGTCCGATATCTCCATGCTCTTTCCTCCGCCGCTGAACTCCTCCTCCATAGCCATGATGAGCTCCACAAGATCCAGGGAGTCGGCGTTCAGGTCGTCAACGAACGACGTTTGAAGGTTCACCTCACCCTCTTCCACGCCCAGTTGTTCTACGATGATGTTACGTACGCGCTCAAATACGGTTGCCAACTCTCACCTCCTTGTGCCCGTCGCAGCGACGGAACCCAGAACCCCGTTGACGAATTTTGGCGAAGCCTCGCCGCCGAACTCCTTGGCCAGCTCAACGGCTTCGTTAATGGCTGCACGCATCGGCACCCTATTATCGATGACGATTTCGTAGATGGCAAGCCTGAGGATGTTGCGGTCCACGGCGGCCACCTGCTCCAGCGGCCAGGCGGGGGCGTTCTTGCGAATGATTTCGTCCAGTCGTTCGCAATTGTCGATGACACCCTGGACGAGTTGGCGGGCGAACTCCGCAGCGTCATCGGGCAGGGACACCTCCTGCGAAAAGCGCTCCAGGATCTGATCCGCATGGTGGCCCACGGAATCAGCTTCGAATAGGGCCTTGAGGGCCGCGACGCGCGCCTTGCGTCTCTTCCCGGCCATCGCTAGTTCCCCAGCCCCCCGTCCACAATCAGAACCTGTCCGCTTATGTAGCTCGCCTCCTCCGAGGCGATGAAGGCGACGCAGGCAGCAATATCCTCCGGCGTGCCCAGCCGTCCCACGAAGATCCGCTGCATCGCCATGTCGACGATCTCCTGGTGAACGTCCTCCGTCAGCTCGGTCCTCACCAAGCCGGGAGCGATGACGTTTGCGGTGATGCTGCGGGAGCCCATCTCGCGGGCGACGGCCTTCGTGAAGCCGATGAGTCCCGCCTTCGCCGCCGCGTAGTTCGCCTGCCCGGCGTTACCCGCGATCCCAGACACGCTGCCGATGTTGACGATCCGTCCCCAGCGCTGGCGCAACATGTGGCGCACAGCCGACTTGGTGCAGAGGAAGGTCGCCCGCAGGTTGGTTGCCATCACCTCGTCCCAGTCCTGCACTGACATGCGGAGAAGCAGAGTGTCCCGGTTGAATCCGGCGTTGTTCACCAGGATGTCCAGCCGCCCGAACGCCTCCTGGGCCATGTTCACAACCCGCTCCGCCTGCTCGGGCATGCTGATGTCGCCCTGAAGGAGGACGGCTTGACCCTCGTAAGAGCGTATCGTCGCTTGAACCTCCTTCGCCGCTTCCTCGTTGCTGAGGTAGTTCACGGCTATGGACGCCCCCTGCCGTGCCAGCTGGAGGGCGATGGCTCGGCCTATGCCGCGGGAGGAGCCAGTGATCAGGGCGGCGCGTCCCGTAAGGTCAAACACTACGCAGCGTTTCCAGGGACTCCACGCTATCCAGGTTCACGGCCCTAAGGCCCGGCCCGGCCCGCTTGATCAGCCCGCTGAGGACACGCCCCGGTCCGGCCTCCACAAACGTGGTGACGTTGGCGGAGGTCATTCTCATCACGGACTGGTGCCAGAGCACGGGCCGGATTATCTGCTGCCGCAGCTCTTCGCGTACGGCGGCGGCTGTGGTCATGGGCTCGGCGCTGGCGTTGGCGATGACCGGGATGGATGGGTCGTAGATGGGGCAGGCGTCGACCGCGCGGGCGAACTCCTCGGCCGCGGGCGCCATGAGCGATGTGTGGAAGGCGCCGGAGACGTTGACGGGCAGGGCGCGCCCCCCCCGCTGCTGGGCCAGCCGCGAGGCCTTCTCCACGTAGGCGAGGGGGCCGCCGATCACCACCTGCGAGGGCGAGTTGTAGTTGCAGGGCTCCACGCCGGAGTCGCGGCAGATCTCGTCCAGCGCTTCGCCGTTGAGGCCGATGATCGCCGCCATCGTCCCGGGCCGCCGGCGGGAGGCGTCCCCCATGAGGCGTCCCCTGGCGGCGACGAGGGAGACCGCGTCCTCCAGGTGGAGGGCGCCGGCGGCGACCAGGGCACTGAACTCACCCAAGCTGTGCCCGGCGACAAAGGCGGGCTGGCGCTGCAGGGCTCCGCTCTCCAGGGCGGCGGCTAGGGTGGCCAGAGAGGTGGCCAGGATCGCCGGCTGAGCGTTGGCGGTGTCCCGCAGCTCCTCGTCTGGGCCCTCGAAGCAGAGCTTGGTCAGGGGGAAGCCCAGCACCTCTTCGGAGCGCTGGAACACCTCCCTGGCCGAGGGGAACGCATCGAAGAAGTCGCGCCCCGCTCCCAGCCGGTGTGAGCCCTGCCCGGGGAACAGGATGGCCAGGCTGGCGTCGCGCGGTGGGGCGCGGAGCCTATCGGCGAGGTGTGTGGAGAGAGCTGGCGCCTGAGGCATGCGGCTGCCTCTAGGCCTCACGGCCTTCCATCTCCTTCGTTAGCTGGCCCAGATGGCAGTCCGGGTTGGGGCAGCGTCCGAATTCGTCTAGCCGCTCGCGACAGAACGTGCAGTGAGTGGCGTCCCACCAGACGAAGTAGGTGACGGCGGCGGCGCCGGCCATGATGAGGCTGAGAGGCAGAAGGATGATCGCTAATCTACGTCGCATGTCTCTGTTGAGTCCTTTGTGGCCAGGCGAAGTATAGCATGAGGTCTTGGCGCGGGAGAAGCGTGTTACTTCTCTCCGCCGCCCTGCCGCGCACCGCGGGCGTTCACGTTCAACACCTCGCGGCCGCGATAGGTCCCGCAGATGGGGCAGGCCTGATGGGAGGGCCGCGGTGAGCGGCACGCCGGGCAGACGATCAGGTTGACCCGGCCTATGGAGAGATGGGCGCGCCTTCGGCCCTGGCGCGATTTGGAGGTCTTCTTCTTCGGCTGCGGAGGCATCGGTCAGCTCCCTTCTTGGTCCTTCGCGTTGAGGGCGGCCAGCGCCCCCCACCGATAGTCGCTCTGCGGTGGGCAGGAGCAGTGGCCTTCGTTCAGATTGATGCCGCACCCCGGACAGAGCCCGGCGCAGCCCTCCCGGCAGAGCGGCTTGCTGGGCGAGGACATGAGGGCATACTGGCGCAGGGATTCACCCAAGTCTAGCATCAGGTCCGGGCTGATGATGAAGCTCTCCTCTGTCTCAGCGGTGGTGATGTGCGCGCCGGAAACGGGGTCCACCACAGGGATAAACTCCTCTTCGAAATCGATCTCGATGATCGATTTCATGGGGGCGAGGCAGCGGCTGCATGTGCTCTCAAGGTGGGCCACGGCACGCACTGTAGTGAGTAGGCCTCGATCAGTCCTAAGAAGGCGGGCGCTCCCGTCCAGGTCCATTAGAGCGACATCGTCGTCCAGGAAGAGGCTCCGTTGCCGCAGTTCCAGGTCGAACTCCGTACCTACCGGCTGGCCCAGCTCTTGAGAGACGCGGAATCGCATGGTATGTTGGCCTTGATAGCGGGGATTTATGACGGGCGTGAAACTAACCCAAGATGTTCACGCGAAAGCCATCATTTTCATCTTGTCAACGCCCAGGGCTAAGTCTATAATCCCGTCGCAGGCATTGTCCACCCCACTCCACCGCTCCGAGAGGCCGCCTATGTCCTTGCGTGATGACCACCGCTGCTGAGCTGTTTGCCCTCCAGGAGACGGACCTGGCTACCGATAGCACCGTGACAGGACTGGCCGAAGTAGAGGCCCAGCTGGGCGAAACCGAAGAGTTGGTGAGCGCCCGTGAGTTGGTGGACCAATCTCGCGAGAGAGCCAAGGAGATACAGCGCCGCCAGAAAGAGATGGACCTGGACGCTGAAGAGGTGCGGGAGAAGACGGCCGTGATCGAGGGGAAGCTGTACGGTGGCAGCGTGAAAAACCCCAAAGAGCTGGAGGACTTCCAGGCAGACCTCACCTCTCTCCAAACCCAGTTGGGAAAGCGCGAGGACTCCCTCCTGGAGGTCATGCTTGAGTTGGACGATGCCGAGGCCGCTCTCAAGGAGGCGGAGGTGGCGCTGGCCCGGATAGAGGACTCTTGGAAGGCCGAACAGGCCTCCCTCAGCGACACCCAGGCCACGCTCAAGGAAGAGCTGGCGGAGCTGCAAGCTGAGCGCTCGCGCCAACTGGACGGAATGGACCGCGCGTCCCTCAGCCTGTATGAGATTCTTCGTGAGCGCCGACAGAGCACGGCCGTCGCCGTGGTGGAGCGCGGTCTCTGCCAGGGCTGTCGCATAAGCCTTCCCATGTCGATCATTCAGAAAGCGCGCGCCGGGGCCGGCCTCGTGCAGTGCGTTAGCTGCGAGCGCATCCTCCTGGTGAACTAGCATGCGAGCTGTAGGCTACTTTCGAGAGAGACCGGACGAAGGACCCCTGGCGGAGCAGAGCGGGGTATTCCTGGAGTTCTGCCGCATCAATGGCTATGAGGCGGCGGCAGTGTTCCTCGACGCGTCGCAGACTCCTGATGACGTCCCCGGTTTTCGTCAGATGGTGGAGTTCCTCCGCAACCAGCGCCAGCGGGGGTTCATCCTTGTCGCCGTACCCAGCCTGGCCAGCCTGGGCAAGGGCCTGACCGAGTCCGCCCGGCGCTACTTCCAGCTCTCAAGTCTTGGCGTGAGGGTGGTGATGATGGACGGCGGCGTCGATTTGGGAGCTGGGTTGCTGAAGAAGTGGAAGGCGGCGCGCAAGAACGGCCGCCTGGGAGAGCGTGTGCGGGCGGCGATGCAGAAGAAGGCGGTCAAGGGTGAAGCCCTGGGCCGCCCACCCTACGGCTACCGCGTAGGGCCGCGGCGGCGCCTTCAAGTGGTGCCGGAAGAGGGTTCCGTGGTTCGGTATTTATTTCGGCTGTACCTCAAGGACGGCCTGGGGATACGTCGTATCGCCCGTCGCCTGAATGAAGAGGGATTGCGCACCCGTCGAGGCTGGCATTGGAGCATGGTGACGGTACGGGACCTCCTCCGCAATCGCGCTTACCTGGGCACCTACAGCCGCTTCGGAGTTAGGGTACCGGCCAGCCATCCGCCCCTGATCTCCCCGGAGGACTTCCAGCGGGTGCAGGAGCGGCTGGACCAGCGCCGGCCCAAGTCCACAGTGAGGGAGACCTCACGCTTCCTGCTCTCCGGCCTCGCCTACTGCGGGTATTGCGGGAACAAGATGATCGGGGTGACCCGCAGGCAGCGCTGGCAACGGCGAACCGACGGCGAGGTGCGAACCGCCGTCTACCGCTACTACCAGTGCGAATCCCGCACGAACCGTAGCCTGTGCGATTACCACACCCGCCGCGCTGAGGCGTTGGAGGAGGAGGTGCGCGGTGAGCTTCTGAACGGCCGGATCGAGCCAGTCGCGGTCACGGAAGTCGAGGAGATGCGTGTCGAGGCGCAGGGTAAGCAGCTCCGCGATAAGTTGCGCCGGCTGGACCGGCGGCTGGAGCAGTACCTGGACGCCGCCGTCACTGGGCGTATCGATGAGGAGCGGTTCCGCTTCCTGGGGCTGGAGGTGGCCAGCGAGCAGCTTGCCACCGAGGAGGCGCTGGCTGAGCGGCAGCGGCAGGCGCAGCAGCAGGCCACGGAGACGGAGCGGCGGCAGCACAGGCGGGAAGCGCTAGCCCGCTGCCGGGAACAATGGGGGCAGCTCACCTTCCCGGAGCGCTATGAGCTGCTGCGGCGGCTCCTGGAACGGGTGGTGGTACGCGACGACGGCGTTGAGGTAGCGCTAAGGCCGTAACCGGAGTGGCTGCCGGTAATTGGGTAATCTACACTGACGGTGCCTCGCGCGGAAACCCCGGCCCCGCCTCCATCGGCGCTGTCATATATGATGAATCCGGCCGGGAGCTCCACACCGTGTCCCGCCGCATCGGCCGTGCCACGAACAACGAGGCGGAGTACCGTTCCGCCATCGCCGGACTGGAGGCTGCCCTCGCCCTCGGCGCGCGGGACGTAGAGCTACTGATGGACTCCGAGCTGGTGGTACGCCAACTGGAAGCGCGCTACAAGGTTCGCAACCCCTCCCTGCGGCGGCTGTTCGGGCGTGTCAAGGACCTGCAGTGGCGGTTCGCATCGTTCCGGGTTCGCCACGTCAGGCGGGAGCAGAACCGCCGCGCCGACCAGCTGGCCAACGAGGCGTTCGACCGCGCCTAGGGCTTCGAACCCTTGGGCTCTACCTCTCCCTCACCCTTACAGCGGGGGCAAACGCCGGAGCCGTTGCATGGCTTGCACTCGTACTGGCCTACGCGGTTGCACTTGGCACAGTCGCCGCCCTTGCCCCCGCAGGCGTCGCAGGGCACCGCTCCCAGGCCGTCGCACTCCGGGCAACTGCGGTTGCCGTTGCACATGGGGCACTCCATCTCATCCACCTCCTCCTCGTCGCCCGCGGACGAACAAGCTTAGGATGCCGCGTCGCCATTCCTGTTACGGCCCTTCCGGCTGGAGAGGAGCGGGTCTACTTGGCATCGCGGTGATATACTGAAGCTGGCCCAGTAGACCGGGTGACCGCCGGTCCGCCTTGTGCGGACGGGAGGAAGGTCCGAGCTCCACCGGGCAGCGCGCTGGGTAACGCCCAGGCGGGGTGACCCGACGGAAAGTGGCACAGAAACATACCGCTCGCCTCAGGCGAGTAAGGGTGAAATGGTGGGGTAAGAGCCCACCGGCTCCGGTGTGAGCCGGAGGCCGGCCAAACCCCGCGCGGAGCAAGGCCAAATAGGAGGGCTTGCCTGCCCTCGGGCAGGCATAAGGGCGCCCGGCCCGGTGCCCTCGGGTTGGCCGCTTGACCCCGTTGGCAACG
>JADFNQ010000152.1 GCA_022563285.1 Chloroflexota bacterium
GATGGAGAACGCCCCCAGGATTATCACCGCGTCGTGACCGGCGGCGATGATGGCGGCGACGCCGTACCGGTAGGCCTTGGGCACGTTGCGGAACGACCAGGAGATGTACAGCAGGATAGCCACCGAAGCCACGCCGACAGCGATCGCCGCGTCACGGCCGATCTCCTTGGACACTATCTCCGATACCTGGTTGAAGTTGGTCACCGTGAACGGGCCCAGCGCCTCCTCGAGGCCCGACTCGATCTGGTCCCGCTCCGAGGGGGGCGCGGGGCCGACGGGCGGCCCGGCCAGCCCCTCCAACTCGGCGGTGCGGATTATGAACCCCCCGTCGCCGGTCCGCTGCACCCGCGCCTCCTCGTGATCGACGTCCGCCATAACATCCCGTACGTCCTCCGAGCTTACCGACTTGTCCTCGAACTCCAGGCTGAAGGTGGCGCCAGCGCTAAACTCGATCCCCGGCCTCAGCGAGGGTGAAATGAGCAGGGACACGACGGCCGGGAGCAGGATAGCGGCGGTGAGCAGGTAATAGAAACCACGCCGCTTGACGAAGTCCAGGCTCCATCCCGGAGTGGCACGCCGGCGCGAGCGAGGCGTCCCGTCCGGCACGCTGTCAGTAGCCCCCGGGCCGATGCTGACCTCCTCCGGCTGGGCGCCGAACAACGCCAGGTTGCGCGCTAGCGGCGTCCCCACCAAGAGCCGCAGGAAGGTGCGGGTCACGGTCAGGGCCGTGAACATGCTCACCACCACTCCGATGAACAGAGTGACGGCGAACCCCTGCACCAGCGGGGCGTTGAACCGATCGCCGAACCAGTAGAGGATGACGGTCGAGATCAGCGTCGATACGTTGCTGGCCCAGATAGCGGACCAGGCGCGGCTGAAGCCGTTCTCTACGGCGGCCCTCAGGTTACGCCCGGCACGCAGCTCCTCCTTGAGCCTTTCGAACACCAGGACGTTGGCGTCCACCGCCATCCCCACCGAGAGGACGAACCCGGCTATGCCGGCCAGGGTGATCGTCACCGGGTCGATAAGAATCGTGCCCGGGCCGATGATGGGTCCGAGCTTGAACAGCATCAGGACCAGGGAGACGTAGATGCCCAGGGACAGCGCGGCCAGGAGGCCGGGCAGCCGGTAGTAGAACACCATGAACACCATTACCGCCAGGATGCCGATGAGCCCCGCCTGTACGGTGCGGACAACCTCCCGGTCGCCCAGGGTGGCGTCCACCTCCGTCTGTTGGATCGCCCGCATGGGCACCGGCAAGGCGCCCGCGTTGAGCTGGATCGTCAGCCTGCGTGCCTCATCTATGTCCAGCCCGGTTATCGTGGACTGGCCACCGGATATCGCTTGCTGTACCGTCGGCGCCCCTACAAGCTCGTCATCCAGAAAGATGCCGAGGGGAAACCCAACCAACCGAGTGGTGATCTGCTCGAACAGCAGGCTGCCCTCGGGCGAGAACTCGATGAGCACGGTGGGCGGCGGTCCTACTACATCGGCGTTGGGCCTAAGGAAGCCGCCCGTCAGGACGCGCTCTACGCCCTGACTATCGGTGCCCGTCGCCGGCTCCCATACAACCTCGCCTATCTCGCCCCCGACGCCGATGCACTGAGACACCCGCCGATCATCGATCGTGGTACGGCTGACCTGCGGCGGCGGTACCGAGAAGTCACTACCGTCCTCTGCCCGGCAGACGATGTCCCCGGCCTCATCTCTGACGGGCTCGCGGAACTCCAGCTGGGCGGTCTTCCCCAGCAGCTCCCGGGCCTGGGCAGGATCGATCCCCGGCATCTGCACGGCCAGCCGGTTGGTCCCCTCACGGGTGATCTCCGTCTCGGAGGTCCCGAAGGCGTTGATGCGGCGCTCCAGTACGTCCTTCACGCCCTCCAGGGCGTCACCGATGTCCGTGCCCGGCGGCAGGCGGCTGGTATCCGCCTCCAGCAACACGTAGCTTCCGCCCTTAAGGTCCAGCCCCAGCCGCATCTCCCTGCGCTCGAAGCCGCCGATCTCCAGGCCGTTGCCCGACGGCCAGTCGATGAAGTCGGGCAGGTAGCGCTTGGGCATATCCGGCCACACCACGATGACCGAAAACACGGCGAGCGCGGACACAAAAGCGAGGATTATCCAGTTCGCCCTGTCGTGCACCGGCTAGCCCTGCCCCCGCTCCACCACGGTCTGCTCCTCGGTCGCCTGTTCCGGGCGGGGCAGCCGCTGGACTATCGCCGAGGCGTAGGCGCGCACCTCCAGCCCGCCCAGGTCCAGGATCACCTCCGTCGGGCCCCTTTCCTCCGGGACCCGTATCTCCTTGACCACGGCGATGAAGCCGGCCTGGGTAAGCACCTCATCGCCCACCTGGAGGTTGGCCAGCTCCCGCCGCTGCCTGGCCCGCTCCTGCTGCACCGGTCGCAGGAAGGCGAAGTAGAACAGCACGGCTATCGCCGCAGGGTAGGCTATCGCCAGGACCAGGATCAAGCGCTATCGCTCCTTGCCGGGGTGCTGCCGGAGGTAAGCTTCGCCAGGACCGAGCGGGCGAGGGCGAGTGCCTCTTCGCGGGTTGATATCTCGCCGGCGGCCTGGGCCTCCCGCAACGTCTCCACGAGCCGTCCGATGAGGGGCCCCGGCGAAAGGTTCAGTTCTGCCATCAGTTCGTCTCCCCCCAACAGCTTTGGCGGTGAGATAGTCTCCTCTTCTTGAAACCGCTTAGTGAGTATATAGTTTACCAACGTCACGTGCTGGCGCCAGTCCGATGCGTCCACGCGGGGCCCCACCGTACCCAGATGGTCCGCCAGCGACAGGAACAGTGTCTCTACGGCCGCGTCCCCGCAGTCGCGGAAGTAGCGGTAGAGGGCGCGCCGGGTGGGAGGCCCCTGCTGGCCCATCTGGATGGGGCGCAGGTGGGCCTTCACCATCGTCCGCACCAGGGTCACCTCCCGCGCCGAGAAGCGCAGCCGCCGCAGGACGTGGCCGGCCTTATCGGCGCCCATATCAGCGTGGCCGAAGAAGCGCATGCGGCCGTTATCATCGAAGCTCTTCGTCTCCGGCTTGGCGATGTCGTGCAGGAGGCCGCCCAGCTTGAGGACGGCCCGGCGCGGCCTCTCCGCCAGCAGCTCCTCCCGGAAGTAGTCGCGGGCTTCCTCCCACCAGGCCAGCTGACCCCATAGCTCCCGCCAGAGCCGGCGCCAATGGCGGTCTGCGGGTTCCTCCTCCGCCAGCAGGATGTCCAGGTTGCGCACCGTCTCCAGGGAGTGATCGAACACGTCCCAGTAGTGCTCCTTGGGCTGCTCAACTCCGCGCGTCTGCGTTATCTCCGGCAGCAACCGCTCCAGCAAGCCGAGGTCATCGAGGAGGCGCAGCCCCTGGCCGGCGCGGGGGGTGGCGAGGATGCGCATCAGCTCGTCCCGCTGCCGCTCCACCGCCACCTGCGGGAGGCGGGAAGCGTACTTGCGGATCAGCCCCGCCGTCCCGGCCTCCAGGGTGAAGTCAAGCTCCACCGCCAGACGCACTCCCCGCAGCGTGCGCAGGGCGTCATTCCGGAACGCATCCTCGCCAACGACCCGAATCAGGCGTCGACGTAGGTCGTCCCGCCCGCCGGTGGGGTCGATGACGGCCGCCGATCCCGATGCCGCATCGGCCAGGGGCACGGCCATAGCGTCGATGGTGTAATCGCGCTCCCGCAGGTCAGCCTCGATCTCCCCCCGCAGGGGCAGGAGGTCGATGTGCACATTGCGCTCGGGGAGGAGCGTGCGGGCCACGTGCTGCTCCTCGGCCAGCGGGAAGTAGTGGCCGCCGAGACGATCGGCCAGCTCCCGTCCCAGCACCAGGGGATCGCCCGCGATGGAGATGTCCACGTCATGGCTGTCGCGGCCCAGCAGGGCATCGCGGAGAAAGCCGCCCGCTACGTACGCCTCCACGCCGCGGCTACGGAACAGGTCCTGCAGCTCCGTCAGCAGGCCCGCGGTGGCGGGGCCGATGGTCAGGGTGGCCTTGGCCATGGCAGCCTCGCTCAGTCGCCCCGGTGTGACTCGACACCGCCAGTCGACGTCGCCGGCTCCGGCGGCTCGATCTTGATCAGGTCGTCCTTGCTCTCCAGATGGTCGATATACAGGGTGCCGTTGAGATGGTCGATCTCGTGCTCCAACACCTGGGCCAGAAGGTCCTCCTTCGCCTTGCGGCGAACCCGGCGCC
>JADFNQ010000153.1 GCA_022563285.1 Chloroflexota bacterium
CCAGATGTCCCCCCTGGGCCTCACCATCAGTAACGACTTCCAGGATGTGCTGGACCTGGCGAACGCGCTCATCACCAACAGCGTCAGCGGCTCCACCACCCAAGCCAAGGTGGTCGCCATGACGGATCTGATTGGTCAGTGCGTTAACAAGTTAGACGCGTTCGTCTCGGCCTCCGCATCAGGCACGGGCGACGGCTTCGTCTGGAGCTACTCGTCGGGCGGTGGCGGTGGCTTCCCCTTGCTAGCCCTGCTGGCTGGTCTCGGTAGTGTTATCGCCGTTGCCATCGCCGCAGTCATCGCCCCCTGGGTCAAGGCTAGCCGCTGGCGCCGACCCATCTGGTGGTTATACTGGCGATAGTAGCTCTCGGTCGCTGCGGTCGCGGCTACTGCATGCGCACTACCGGCGTCGCGTCGTGCCAGAGCCCTTCCAGGTCGTAGTAGGTGCGCTCCTCCCGGCCGAACAGGTGCACGATGACGTCGCCGTAGTCCAAGAGCACCCAGCCGGAGGCGGCATCGCCCTCGCGACCCACCGGCTTTAAGCTGTCGGGGGAGAGCCCCTCGTCCACTGACTCGAGCATCGCCTCGAGCTGACGCACAGTCTGGCCGCTGGCGAGGACAAAATAATCGGCGAAGGACGCCACCTTGCTGATGTCCAGCAGCAAGACGTCCTCCGCCTGCTTCTCCGCCAGGAGATCTACGATCTTACGGGCCAGGGCTCCCGCTTCCAGGTCTCCTCCTCGCCAGCGCCTTTCTGAATGTGGGTGAAGTATTATAGCATGTTAGCGGAATGCCTAACTCGCGAGTGGTAGTCGCTATGTCCGGGGGCGTAGATTCTTCCGTCGCCGCCGCCCTGCTCCTGGAGCGGGGGCACGAGGTGGTGGGCGTCACCATGCGCCTGTGGACGGAAGAGGACCCCGAGGCCCCCCGTCACCACCGCCGCTGCTGCTCTGTCGAGGACACGGACGACGCCCGCGCCGCCTGCGACCAGCTGGGCATCCCTCACTACGTCCTCAACTTCGAGCGGGAGTTCGAGGCCAGCGTGGTCGACCGTTTCGTGCAGGAGTACGCGCGGGGGCGCACGCCCAACCCGTGTGTGTCCTGCAATAGCCAGGTGAAGTTCCGGCCGTTGCTGGCGCACGCCCTGGCTCTGGGTGCCGATTACCTGGCGACCGGCCACTACGTGCGCCTGCGTCGCAACGGCCGCGGGTGGGAGATGTGGCGGGCCGTCGACCCGGGGAAGGACCAGTCCTACGTGCTCTATTCCCTCGGCCAGCGGGAGCTCTCTCGCACCCTGTTTCCCGTCGGTGAGCACCCGAAGGGCGAGATCCGCGAGATCGCGCGCCGTTACCGGATGCCCAACGCCGACAAGCCGGACTCAGCCGACCTCTGCTTCATCCCCTCCGGCGACTACCGGTCGTTCGTGGCCCAGCGGGTGGCGAGCCGGCGGGGGGACATCGTGGACACGTCGGGACATCGGGTCGGGGAGCACTCCGGGATCATCAACTACACGGTGGGCCAGCGTCGAGGCCTGCCCGCCCGCGGCGGTGGCGAGCCGGTGTTCGTGCTGGGGGTTGACGCAGAGGCGGACACGGTGGTGGTGGGGCGGGCGGAGGAGCTGCTGGCGCCGGGGCTCATCGCCGATGAGCTCTCGTTCGTGTCCGGCGTTGCGCCCCGCGAGCCGTTCCAGGCGCAGGTCCGCATCCGCTACCGCAGCGAGCCCGCACCCGCCAGCGTCAGCATCAGCGGCGACAGGGCCGAGGTGCGGTTCCAGGAGCCGCAGCGGGCGGTGACGCCGGGCCAGGCCGTGGTCTTCTACGATGGCGATAGACTGATCGGTGGCGGGACGATAATCCGGCGGGACCCATCGACGGGCTCAGGGTGAGCGGGCCAGGTCGCAATAGCCCCTCCCATGCTATAATGAGCCGCGTCCCAAAGCCCCACAGGAGGTAGCGCCCATGGTAATCGGAATCGATACCCTCCAGGACTTCCGTGACGTTACGATAATTGCCTTCACCATCGCCGGGACGGCGCTCTTCCTCATCGGAGTCGTCCTAGCCGCAGTCATCGGCAGCATGACCTTCTTCACTGTCCGAAGGGTGAAGAGGGTCATCAGCGATAGCGTCCAGCCCACCTTGGAGAGCGTACGGGAGACGACGGAGAACGTGCGCGGCACCGTGGCCTTCATCTCGGATCATGCGGTGAGGCCGGTGGTGCGCACGTACGGGATCTTCGCCGGGGCCAGACGGTTCATCGTGGTGGTCAGCCGGTTCACCCGCCGCTCCGACGGCTAACGGAGGTCACCAATGCGATTCATCATCGGTCTGCTCCTCGGCCTGGGGATCGGCTTTGCGGCGTCGTTGCTGCTCGCGCCGGAGAAGGGGCGCAGGCAGCGAGAGGCGGAGCCGCCCGGCGACGAGGGCTTCGGAGAGGATCACGACACCATGGCCGGACTTCGCCGCGCTATGCAGGGGTTGCAGGAGCAGGTGCAGGATGCGTGGAAGGAGGCGCGGCAGGCCGCCGATGAGGCGGAGAAGGAGATGCGCGCCCGCTACGAGCGCACGGTGTCTAAGCGCCGGCGTTAGCGCCCGGCTGCAGCAGGAACACCGGATAGCTTGTGAAGTCCACCGCCGCCCTCTGGTAAACTTGAGCCGGAGGGGTGCCGGAGTGGATGATCGGGACGGTCTCGAAAACCGTTGTACCGCTTTTGCGGTACCGTGGGTTCGAATCCCACCCCCTCCGCCATTTCGTAGAACCGAGAACCAAGGACCCAAAAACTAAGGAGAGACACGTTGGTTCTAGGTTCTGCTCAGCTCGGAGGGGTGCCAGAGTGGACGATTGGGCACGCCTGGAGAGCGTGTGTACCCTTTGGGGTACCGTGGGTTCGAATCCCACCCCCTCCGCCAGTGCCTCCCCCCTAGCTCCATCCCCCTGAAACAGGAAAGTCGAGACTGGAGATTCGCAAGCTGGCGAGTTTCCACTTTCCTGTTTCCCGTTTCCCACAACCCTACAGCCGCCGCCGCCGCTGTGACGCGCTCGCGGGCGCGTGGCGTCCAGGCGGTCCGCTATCGATGAGGGTCTTGTCGGCCCAGGACCAGGTGCTGACGAGAATGCGGGCGGTCATGCCTCGATTATCGCACGGCGGCGTGGCATAATCGCCCTGCCATGCGACGCACCCTGGAGGTCACGGAAGCCCTTCGCCTGCTCAACGGCGGGCCGGTGGTGCTGGTCACCACTCGCTGGCGGGGCCAGACGGACGTGATGCCCGCCATCTGGACCACGCCTCTCTCCCACGTACCGCCCCTGGTGGGCGTGGTGGCCCACCCCTCGCGGCACACGCACGACATGATCCGCTTCGCGGAGCAGTTCGCCCTCAACTTCCCCGCCCGCGACCTGATGAACCACGCCCACTACTTCGGCGTGGTGTCCGGCCGCGACGTGAGCAAGCTGGACCTGTCCAAGCTGCCGACGTTCAAGGCGGCGAAGGTGGACGCGCCGCTGATCGAGGGCTGCATCGCCTACATCGAGTGCGGGCTGGAGGATGCCCTGCGGCTGGGCGACCACACCCTGTTCGTGGGCCGGCCGCTGGTGGTGCAGGCGGAGAGCGGCTCCTTCGACGAGACGTGGCTCGTTGACGATCCCGACTACCGGCCCCTGCACTACCTGGGACTGGACCGGTACGCGGTGCTGGGGGAGCGCCTGCAGGCGGAGCTGCGCACCACGGAGGAGGGCGCGATAGAGCTGGCGGTGACGCAGGAGGAGCGGGAGCGCCGGGAGGAGGAGGAGGCGCGAGAGCGGGAGCGGGCGGAGCGCGAAGGGGAGCAGCAGTAGGCTGCACGAGCGGGCCGCCAAACCTCGAATCACCATTCTAGGAACCGGATTCGCAACCTTACATTTTTTCGTAAAGCATTTGACTTTTACGTTAAAGATGCCCTATCATCCCAGTGCCGAAATCGGCGGCGGGCAGGCCCGAGGCCGCTCGTCCCAGGTGGCGAAGAAGGAGACGGTAATGGACTTTCGCTTCACCCCCCAGGAAGAGGCGTTTCGAGAGGAAGTCCGCGAATTCATCGAGAAAGAGTGCCCGCCGGAGCTGCGCGGTGGCGGCGTCAATATCTTTCAGGAAGTGGGCAACCTGTTCGCCTGGCGCGCCAAG